>JBDTBI010000459.1:0-3834 GCA_039924215.1 Acidobacteriaceae bacterium | reverse complement strand
CCCTTGCGCCAGCATTGCACAAGTGGTCAGTAGGAACAGTCCCGCAATGGAAAGACCGGCTCTGAAGAATCTGAAATCATTCCGTCTCATCTTGCTCCCCCCTCAAATTCACCGAATCTTTCGACGGGAATTCTCGCCGTCGTTATCCGAGAAAAGTCTATCAAAGTTCCGTAAAACCTTTGAAAAATCGGCTTGCTATCCTCCACCCAGACCGGCCGTTTGGGTGGAGGATAGGACAAAATACACATCCCGATGGCTTTTGGGGGATGCCCCAAGGGCTTCACTTCTGATGGTTCCTCCGCCCCGCCGGCAGAGCAACAATCTGTTTTTCCCGTTCTCGGCCGAAATTGCGGTTCCTCCCAGCGGCGGTAACTTATTTCGACGATTTCGCCTACTCGATTTTGAAACCCTCTTCCTGGAGCAGTTGGGTAATCTGCGGCCGGCGGCTTCCGACCAGTTGCTGTAGCCGATCTCCAATTTCACTCACGTCGCCCTGTCCCTTCGTGGCACTGGCTTCGGTAGCTGCAACTTTGTCATCTTTCACGAAGGCATCCATCTGAACCAGATAGATCTTGTCGAAATCCGTGCCCTTCGCCTGTTTCATCTTCTGTTCGGCCTGACTGGTAGCTTCGGGTATCTCAAGTTGCGGGTGGAAGTTATACGTGATCGAAGCACTGAACACTCGACCGCCAATACCGTTATTGTCTTTGATCACCTGTTTGGCGAATTTCTTCACGTCGGCATTCTCGCTGTTCTTCAGCGCCATTTTGCTCATCTGGGTTTCGATTTGGCTGTTTCTGGAAATACGCGTCAAGACAGCTTCTTGAGCCAACGTGGCGGAGGGCGCCACAAGAAATAATCCGGCTGCCAACAAACCGATACTGAAAACACCAAAAAAACTCCGCTTCATCTTACTCTCCTCTACCATTTCAAATCGTTTTAACGCGAAATATCGCGTCATCTCAGCGAAGTCTATCAAACATTTACATGCCCGCGAAATCGCAGCATTGCGAACCTATTCGATTTTGAAAGGGTCCTTTGCCGTCAGCAGGAAATCTGTGTTTGCCGTTCCTGCGCCAGTGCCTTTTCCCGTATCCCCACGACACGTATGCCCGGCGGGCTCGTCATGGCAACCGCGCTCCCGGCCAAATCACCCTCCACGCGCCAGTTCAATTCGCCGGACTGGCAGATGGATCCGCAGTGGTCTGCGATGCCGTCGACAACGGCGGCAAGCCAATATCTTCCGGCTTGGGCAGCGTGTGCGTATCGCGCCACTGCATCCCCGCTTCCTGGATGCGATCTCCCCGCTGAATCCATAGCTGCATAGCCAGATCGTAGTGGGCCGTCACGTTGTCCAGCCAGTAGGGGCGATTTTCCTTCAGCCAGGCCGTGCGATACAGGTTCCGCGTTAGCCCGTAGCCATCGCGCAGGTCCTCCGACCGGTCATTGGTGCGGTAGCTCCCGCTCTGATCCCGATACGCCTTGTCATACGCATCGGCAATTTGCTTTGCAGCCTGAAATTTGTAGCCAAGAAAGTCGATGCGTCGCGCGCCCAGTTCCATGGCGTCCAGCGCGTCCGTTTCGCGCAAGGGAGCGGCAGCGCGCGCCTGATCAATCAAAATAATGGCCTGCTCCGCGTGGTCGCGTATCTCGGGGGCCACAGGCAGCAATTTCGCCGATACCGCCTGTCCCTCCTTGCTCCACGGATCCAGCCAGAACAGGGAGTCCGTCGAGCCTTCGACGTGGAGATCGTCCAGCATTTTCACTGCCGCCTTCAATTCGATCTGCGCCTGGTTGATCTTGCCCGTCATGTCGCCGTGGAAGACCTGCCCGTAGCTATGTTGGAATTGTGGAATACTGCTCTCCCCCGGCTGCCACGCTGCGGCGGCTCCGAACAGGACTCCATACCAGTCCATGTTGAACAAACCTTCGCCATCGTCATTCCACACCGTGTTCAGCATGCCGGTAGAACCATGCTTCTGGCCATCACGCACAAATCCCTGAATATTCAGCAGTGCCGCGTTGTTGTCCGGATACACGCGATTCCAATTGTTCTCTCCGGGGGCGACCCATGTTTCCAGGCCAGCCTGAGTGTACGGCAGCAGCCATTTGTCGAAACCCTCCGGCTCAGGACCATAGGTCCACGCAACGGCAATCATGTCTTTGGGTAGTTCTTTCACCAGCTCCGGGTCCTTCATCGCAATATCGCCCCAGAAGAGCAGTTGTTTGTGCAGGGGCTTCAGTGCTTGATGAATCTGGATCAGGAAATCGATGTACGCCTTGCCAACCCCTTCTTTCTCCACCAGCGCTTTCGTCTGCCCGCTTCCCAGCTCAGACGTTTCATCTGCACCGATATGCATGAAAGGTCCGGGAAACATCGACGCTATTTCCGTGAACCACTGCTGAATCAGCTGAATGGACCCCGGCTGCTGGGGAGCCAACACGCTGCCGTGCGGCGACTCCGCAAGCTTGGAATACTTGTCGTATTTCAGCACCTGGTGAAGATGTCCGAACGCCTCCTGCTCAGGAACAATGGTGACGTGGTATGGCTTTGCGAAACGAACCAGTGCCTCTACATCGGAACGCGTCATCGCTCCGCCGGGCGGCGCGGGAAGCGGATTCGATGCATAGGCCAGCATGTTTTCAAAATACGGCGAATAAATATTCTCCTTGTACTCAGACAACACTTTGACCTGGTGCTCCTGAAATTTCAGCGTCGGTACCGGCCCGCGCGAAAGATCGTCATCCTGCCCGCGATATTTCATCGCCGGCCAGTCGCGGATCGTTACCCCATGCAGCACAGCGCTGGAGCTGGCCTTGCCGTCCTCCGCCGCCGCACCCCCGTTCACCAATTGCTTGATGGTCTGCGCCCCGTAGTACAACCCGGCGCTGGTTGCCGCAATGTCGTACATCGTGCTTCCGTCCGTCACCAGCACGTAGCCTTCATCATGCATGGCAGCATCAAAACTGAGATGGGCATGCGCAAGCACGTCCGCCGCCTTTTTTGTATCCTGCCGCGTCAGCACGATTCGTACCTTGTCGCGATGCCCTTCGTGAGCTTCCACGCTGCGATCTTTCAATGTACCGACCAGGTCGGTCACAGCAAATTCGTCGTCCGCATCACGGCTGGTTGTTTCCACGCTGATGCCACGGTCCAACGACAATACCGCGCCGTCGTGTACTTCGCGGGGCATCGGTACCAGCGCCAGAGAGGTCGTAGTGGCAGGGCCTGCGGAAGCGGTGTTAGCAGCCTGTTGCGGCGCTGCCGACTGCGCCATCCCAGCCTGCGTCATGGAACACACCACGAAAAGAAGCGCGCACACGCTCGCCACTGTGTTGAGCCGGATCGACAAACGAATGCAATTCAGAGCGGAACCAAAGCTGGTTTTTTTCACCCTATGAGCATACCCCAGATGACGATTCTCGCCCGATTCCTCTTCGCGACAAACAAAAAAGAGGCGCTCCCGTCATCGAACCGGAAGCGCCCCTGTCTTGTGTCTTGCGTGAAGTCTTGTGTCTTGCGTGAAGCCTTGTATCGTGCGTGAAGCCTTGTATCGTGCGTGAAAATCCTTCTATGCGGTCAAAGGAATCTTCACCCGAAATCGTTCCATGGTGATCTTCAACGCGCGTTCAATCCGGCGCAGATCGCCCCTCTCTTCAGGAGCTTGAAAAGTGGAAGCAACTCCGGTCTTCGAAGCGCGACCCGTGCGGCCAACGCGGTGGACAAAGTCCTCCGCCATTTTCGGCATGTCGTAGTTCACCACATGCGCTATATTGGCCACATCAATGCCGCGAGCGGCGACATCGGTCGCCACCAGCACTCGATTCTGCCCC
>JBDTBI010000458.1:0-6351 GCA_039924215.1 Acidobacteriaceae bacterium | reverse complement strand
CAGCATCTGGAGCCAGCAGAGCAATATGCACGGTGGCATCCCCAGCGACTGTCCCCATCGCGAGCGCGTTGGCTACACGGGGGATTGGGGACAAGTAACCGGGGAAACTGCGATCTTCAACTTCGATATGGCCCGGTTCTACACCAAATGGATCGACGATATGAGCGATGCCCAGAATGGTGACACCGGTTTTGTGCCGCACAGCGCACCCTTTGAGGGCGGCGGGGGCGGGCCCCCCTGGGGATCGGGCTACGTGGTGGCGCCTTGGCTGATGTACCTCTACTACGGCGATCGCCGAGTTCTGAGGAACCACTACGCCGGCATGACTCGCTGGGTGGAATATCTCAAGAGCAGAACCGACAAGGATGGGATCGTCACCCATGAAGAACCTGGTAGCTGGGATCTGGGAGAGTGGGCAACTCCAGGCAAAGTGGAGATTCCTCGCAACTTCGTCAATACCTGCTACTACGCGTATGTCGCCCAGTTGATGGCGAAAACCGCGCATGCGTTAGGGAAGCCGAAAGATGTCGCCTACTTCAGCGGCCTGGGACGTGCCGCCGGCAATGCTGTCCATCAGCAATTTTTCGATCCGGAGGAAAATCAATACTGGACCGGACGTCAGGGTGCGAACGTATTTCCATTGACGTTCGGCCTGGTTCCTCCAGAGCACAAGAAGGCCGTGTTTGACCGCATGGTTGAAATCATTCTCACGGACAATCAGGGTCACTTCGACACAGGAATCTTTGGCACGCGATTCGTGTTGGATCTACTCACCGCGAATGGCCGGGGAGATGTCGCCTACACCATGATGAACCAGCAGACGTATCCCAGCTTCGGCTGGCAGATCGCTCGCGGCGCCACCACGCTGTGGGAAAACTGGGACGGTGGATTCTCGCACAATCACGCCATGTTCGGCAGCGTTTGCCATTGGTTCTATAAGTCGCTTGCAGGCATCAATCCCGATCCTAATCAGCCAGGATTCAAGCGCGTGACCATTCAACCCCGCCCGTTGGGAGATTTGACGTACGTGGATGCGAAATATCGTTCCATGTACGGCGAGATCGCCTCCTCCTGGACGAAGTCCGGGGATGGATTCCATCTAAGTCTCACGATTCCCACCAACAGCACGGCTACGGTCGTGCTGCCGGGCACCGATACGTCAAGAATTCAAGAGGCGGGAAAGCGAGTGGCAAAGTCCGCACAGGTGCGAATTCTAGGGCCGGTACGCGGCCGAGTCGCGTGCGCCGTCGGCTCCGGCCACTATGAGTTCCAGGTGAACGAACCCGATGAATCCTAATCGATTCCCAGCTTGTGTTGCATTTTTTCCAGCGAGATGCCCTTCGTTTCCGGGTAATAGATTAGAACCAGAAAGAAATCCACGACCATCATCGCGGCGAAGAAAATGAACGGATAGGCACCGGAAGATGTGGCCATCACGGGAAACACAAGCGAGATAATCGCGTTCGTAATCCAATGGGAGGAGCTTCCCACGCTCTGCCCTTTGGACCGCACGCGATTCGGAAAGACTTCGCTGATGTAGACCCACAGAACCGCGCCCTGTGACACCGCGAAACAGGCGATATAGGCCATTAGCAGCCACACCAGCCAATGTAGATGGCGGTGGGTGAGAAACACATAAGAAATTGCGGCCAGGCACAGCATCAGGCCTACGGTTCCAGTCAGCAGCAATTTTTTCCGCCCAAATCGATCAATTACCGACATCGCGATCAGCGTGGCAACCAGGTTGGTCGCTCCCACGGCGACAGCCTGCCAATCCCCGGAGATTTTACTGGACCCGGCCAGCGCGAAAATATCGTTCAGGTAATAGAGAACCGCGTTGATCCCGGATAGCTGGCTGAACATCCCCACAGTGATGGCGACAAAAATTGGGAACCGATATTGCCGGGAGAACAACCGGTCAGCTGGCGAAGACCGCTCCAGATGAATCGACGCAACAATCTCATCGAGTTCATGTTGTGGGTGTGGAATGCCGGTAAGATGTAGGACATCGAGCGCTTCTTTTGCTCTGGACTTCATCACCAGCCATCGAGGGCTGCGTGGAATTCCAAACAGGGCGACCAGAAAACAAATCGCCGGAATCGCGGAGACACCTAGCTGCCAACGCCACTCCACTGCGCCCAGTCGCAGACTGCCGATCCAAAGATTCGAGATGTACGCCAGCAGAATGCCGACGACAATGTTCACCTGGAAAAATCCAACCAGCCGCCCTCGCCATTCCGCTGGAGCAATTTCCGCAATGTACATCGGCCCCAGAACCGAGGATCCGCCGATGCCAAGCCCGCCGATGAAACGGAAAATAATGAGGGCGGGCCAGTTCCACGCAAAGGCGCAACCCAGCGCCGAAAGGACATAAAACGCCGCCATTACGCGCAGGCTGTCCCTGCGTCCGTACCGCTGCCCCGGAATGCCCGCCGTTATGGCGGCTACCACGGTGCCAAGCAATGCGCTGAAAACGGTAACGCCAAGCAGTGCAGGCGTCAGATGGTAGGCCGCCGTCAAGGCATGGGTAGTGCCGGAGATCACTGCCGTATCGAACCCGAAAAGCAGGCCTCCGAGCGCGCCGACCACTGTGCTTTTCACTACGTGTGCATTGATGGACATTCTCGCTCCCCGGCTCCCGATTCAGATGTACTCTGAATAACCTATATCATCCGCAAATTGCGCCACTAGAATATTTCTTGTGCTGGTTCGTGATTTCCATTATGTTTTGCCGCCGGAGCAGATTGCGCAGCAGCCGCTTCCGGACCGCGCCGCCTCGCGCCTGCTCGTCTTCGACCGCGCGACCGGGGGCATACAGGACAGCTTTTTTCGAGGCTTTCCAGAATTATTGCAACCCGGCGATCTGCTTGTGCTGAACGACACGCGGGTGCTGCCTGCCAGGCTATTCGCTCGCCGCGCCGGCATCCATGCCCAACCCATCAGCCCTCGCAACCCAACCGCGAAAGAATATCTGCAGGGCAATGTTGAAGTTCTGCTGACGGAGCAGCACGCGCCGCTCGAATGGAGCGCCCTGGTGCATCCCGGCCGAAAACTGCCGGTCGGCGAGCGTTTGTTCTTCTTCGGTCGCGATGAATCGGCGGCAGCCTCCGCCTCAGGTGCCGCTCCATTGCTGACTGCCGAAATCATCGGGCGCGGAGAGTTTGGCGAGCGCCGATTGCGCTTCGCCCCGGTTGCTGATTTCTACGCAGTTTTGGACAAGATCGGTCACATGCCGCTGCCCCCGTACATCCATCGCGCCGATGAGGCGGCCGATCGGGAACGCTACCAGACCGTTTTCTCCTCCCAGGATGGATCTGTGGCCGCACCTACGGCTGGCCTGCATTTCACCCCGGACGTGCTGGCAGCCATTCGGGCCCGCGGCGTACAGGTCGCAAACCTCACCCTGCACGTGGGGCTGGGAACATTTCAGCCCGTCCGTGTCGATCGCGTGGAAGAAATTACCTTGCACACCGAACGGTACACGCTGCCGGAAACCACCGCACAGGCGGTGAATCTGGCGCGGCGAGAGGGCCGTCGCATCATCGCGGTCGGCACGACAACGGTCCGCACTCTGGAGCATTGTTCCCTCCTGCGGAACGATGGCGAGCTTTACCCTCATTCTGGAGAAACGCACATGTTTATTTCTCCGGGGTATAAATTTCGCGTGGTGCGCGGGCTGCTGACAAATTTCCACCTGCCGCAATCGACCCTGCTGATGCTGGTATGCGCCTTCGGAGGCACGGAACAGGTTCTCGCCGCCTATAATCATGCGGTCGCAGCGCAATACCGATTTTTTTCTTACGGCGACTGTATGTTCCTCGCGTAACTGGAGTGCGCGGATTCGGTACACTCGAGCAAGATGGCCAGCCAGCCGACAAAGCCCGCCGTATACCTGCTCGACACCATGGGGTTCATCTTCCGCGCCTACCACGCCATGCAGCGCCAGCGACCCATGTCAACGCGCACCGGCATTCCTACCGCGGCGATCTACGTCTTCGTCAACATGCTGAATAAATTGCGACGAGATTTCCAACCGGAATATCTTGCTGCTGTGTTCGACGTCAGTGCGCCGGTGTTTCGCGATGAGCGCGCCAAAGAACTCAAGATAAGAAAATTTAACAGCAAGACGCAGTCCTTTGAGGAAGTGGAGTATGCCGGGTACAAGGCGAACCGCGCGGAGATGCCGCTGGACCTGGTGCAGCAGATCCCCTATATTCGGCGCGTGCTGGAAGCCTTCCGCATCCCAATCCTGCAGCAGGAAGGCTTTGAAGCCGACGATGTCATCGGGACTCTAGCGCAGCAGGCGGCAACGCAGGGCCATCCGGTGTACATCGTTTCGAACGATAAGGACATGATGCAGTTGGTGGGTGACAGCATTTTTGTCCTCAATCCGGCAAAAGACAATCTGGTGCTGGATCGTGCTGGAGTGGAGGCTGCGCTGGGCGTGCCTCCCGAGAAGGTTGTCGATGTTATGGCCCTGCGTGGCGATTCCATTGACAATATCCCCGGCGCACCCGGCATCGGCGACAAGGGCTCAGTCGAATTGATCCAGCAATTTGGCAGCGTCGAATCTGCGCTCGACCGCGCAGACGAGGTCAAGCGAAAGACCTATCGAGAATCTCTCTTGAACAATCGCGATACCGTTCTGCTCAGCAAGGAACTGGTGACAATCCACTGTGGTATTCCCATGGAATTGGACCTGCAGCAAATGCAGGCCCAGACGCCCGACCCCATCGCGAGCCGCGACCTGTTTACTGAGCTGGAATTTACAACTCTCATCAAAGAGCTGGGCGTAAGCGAACCGCCGAAACAAACTGCGGAGCTGGTGTTGCAGCCGACACTACAGGAACTGGAACAACTGCTGCAGGCCGCCCGCGCGCAAACCCTGACGGTCGCCATCGAGGCCGACCCAACAAAAACGCAGGAACTTGAACCGAGCGAAGGGGAAGCGGCCGAACCGGAACCTGCGCAGCAAACACTTTCGCTGCTTGACGCCATTGAGTCGGCGGAGAATGCGCTGGACCCCGCCGCTGCCACCGGAAATGTACCAGCCACTACGTTCGCCCTGGGCTTGGCTGCGGACGATAGCAAAGCCTTCCGCGTGCGATACGAAGGGGAAGCGGCTAACCTTCTTCGCGCCGCACTGGAAGATGCGACCCTTCCGAAATCTGTCCACGATCTCAAAACTCTGTTGCGCGTCACGCAGGCACACGGCATTCAGTTGGCAGGCGTGCGCGATGACCTGATGCTCTATTCGTATCTGCTGAATCCCACCCACAGCACCCATCGACTGGCGGATGTAGCCGCACGGTTCGACAATCAGTCGCTTGGCGGAGAAGGGGAAGCGGCGCTGCCCATGGCCGCTGCAACCATCGCGCGCCTTGCGCCGCAGTTGCGTCGATCGGTTGAAGATTCCAAGACCTGGAATGTCTACGAAACCATCGACCTTCCGCTGACGCCTATCCTGCTCGATATGGAAGAGGCCGGCGTCCGCATCGACTCCGCCTATCTGCAACGAATCTCCGAGCGATTGGGCGAGCAGATGCGCACGCTGGCGGAAAACATTTACAGCGCTTGTGGCCATCGCTTCAACATCAATTCACCGAAGCAGCTGGGCGATGTTCTGTTCAACAAAATGGCGCTGCCGAAGCCGGTCAAGTATGGCCGCGGCAAAGTCATCTCCACCGCGCAGGATGTTCTGGAGGAGCTGGCGGAGCATCATGAAGCGCCGCGTCTGGTGCTCGAATATCGTCAGTTGGCCAAGCTGAAATCGAATTACTCCGACAGTCTGCCCCTACTCGCGGATGCCCAGCATCGCGTGCATACGACATTCAATGCGGTCGGCACTTCCACCGGGCGACTTTCGTCCGTCAATCCAAATCTGCAAAATATTCCCATTCGTACGGAACTTGGGCGCAAGATTCGCGCCGCCTTCGTGCCCGCCGATGGCAACGTTCTGCTTTCCGCGGATTATTCACAGATCGAACTGCGCCTGATGGCCCACTTCTCTGAAGATCCTCTGTTGCTGAAGGCCTATCGTGAGCAGGTTGACATCCACACCATGACGGCCTCGGAGGTATTCGGCGTTCCTATCGACGGCATGGACAAAGAGACGCGCAATCGCGCCAAGGCGGTCAACTTTGGCATCGTGTACGGCATCTCGCCATTTGGGCTGGCGCAGCAGTTAAACATTGCACCTGCGGAGGCCCGCACCTATATCGACCGTTATTTTGAGCGTTACAGCGGAGTGAAAGCATTTATTGAGCAGACGCTGGAGCAAGTGCGGCTGACGCAAAGCGTTCGCACTCTTTTTGGCCGGGTCCGCCCCATTCCCGACATCACCAGCCGCAA
>JBDTBI010000457.1:0-3642 GCA_039924215.1 Acidobacteriaceae bacterium | reverse complement strand
CGAAGGAGAATCCTCGTTTGGCCTATGCGACAGGCTCAGCCGGACTCGCGATAACAGTCAGAGGCAGCTCCCGACGGATCAAGATTATGCGGTTTCGACCCGCGAATATCAGACTGATCAATCGTCGTTAAAAACTGACCCGACTGCTGCTCGCTCTGTCCTCGAAAAACGACGAAACTAACCATAACAACAAACCCATAGATTGCGCGGGTTGACACGGTCACTCCATATCAGGCCGAGTCACTCATTGACGCGTTGCTGCCGTTCTGGAGGCTGATCGAAAATTTGTGGCCACGCGCCCAAGCTCAGCAGAGGTCAGCGTATCCGCTGGACCTTAATGGATCAGAAACCGCTTCCCATCTGAGCCATGTTGTCCGGATTATCAAAAAACTTTGGATCAGTTCGACATTCGATTTCCAGCGAGACATTCATTCATCTCATATCAGACTTGCTTGCCAGGCGGTTCAAATCTGCGCGTCCCCGACATTCCTGCTTTCCAAAGGACACTCGGCATTTCCCGATCGGAGAATGGCTCTGTTTAGGAGCAGATTTCTGTACGCAGAGAATCCTCTCCTGTGTCCTTCAGGGGCTAAAGGCACTTATTTTGCGGGGGTATTCGGGGATTGCTGGCTGTAACTTGCAGATTTACAATAACTTAAGGCTGTATGGTGGACCTGGTCGGGATCGAACCGACGACCTCTTCCATGCCATGGAAGCGCGCTCCCAGCTGCGCCACAGGCCCACTGACAAACTTTTTTTAGTGTACACGAGCCCGAAGCTTCAAAAAGATTCCTAACCGACGGCAGGTTGATCGAAGAGATATTCTGACTACACGCGGTCAAGCAGCCGCGGCTGGATGATCGCTGAATTTCGCAGGCCGGCAAATCACGAATCGAGGAAGCAATGAGGCTCATGGCACAACACCATGCGAATTCCGGGGCAACGATAGAAGGTCAAAAGGCATCCGTGGAGAGCATGCCCCCGCGTTTCCATCCTGATGCACTGCGGAGCAGCAATGCCAATCTGACGTTCCTCGGAACCATGATCGCGTTCAGGCATTTACTCGCGATATCGGCAATTTCCGTTGCGCTATTTTTTCTTCTGGGGCCTAAGGTCGGGGCACTTGCCGTTCAATCGAATGCCGATACAGGATCGCAACAAGTGGGCGCGAATACCCCTCCTCCTTTCAGTGCATTCCTGCAGCCTGCGCTGGACCAGGTTGGAACCACTGTGAGCCAGCTACAGATTGATCACTGGAAACTCCCGAAAGACTGGAAATCTCAGTTGCATGGCGACGCGCAATCCATTCAGCAGGACCTTGCTCAGCAGCTACCCTCACTTTTCGCGCAGATGCAGGCATCTCCCACATCCCTGGATGCACAGATGCGTTTGATGCAGAATGTAAACGCTCTCTACGATGTGTTGGTGCGCTTGACCGTGGCGGCGAATCTTACGGACAAGAAAAATGATGCGGCGATGCTTACCAACGCTCTTCGGCAGTTGGAATCGGCGCGCAAAACTGCTTCCGACCAATTGCTGCACGCCGTTTCACTACAAGATCAGAAAATCGTCCATCTACAATCGCAACTGGCGGAAGGCCAAGCCACCGAACACCTTTCTCCCGTCCACGCGAAAACCATCATCGTTGACAATGACGCAACGCATCACAGAACCCGACGTCGAACCGCGCACCGTAAGCAAGCGACCCCCACGGCACCTCCGGCGAAACCTAAGCCACAATAGGGCTCATCTCGTCCCATGGCAACGCTCTGAGGCAAAGCTAACTGCAACAAACCATTACGCCCGAAATTGATTCGCCCGCGAGGTCGAGAGATAATCATGACGGTTCCTCACAAAAGAAGTTGGAACCTTTCCCATCCGGCGCTTGTCTAACTCAAAAACGGGTTCTGCATTTGAATGACGAGCGGTAGCGTCGAACGCTTGAGAAAGTACCCGTCTGCCTGATAGTGTGGAGGTGACCGCATGTCCGCGGGATTTGCCTTGGGAGATTTTGCTGCTGGGATCGCATTACGAACGGAGGATTCCGTTCTCACCACTGAGCTACAAAATGGCTCGGAAGAGGCGTTTGCGCTCTTAATCGCCCAATATCAGGCATCCGTTTATAGCTTGATTTCCCGAGTTCTAAACGACCCTTCCGACGCCTCCGACATTTCGCAGGACGTTTTCATCAAGGTCTTTCGCAACATTGGCAGTTTTCATGGTGATTCCAGTCTGCGTACGTGGATCTATCGCATTGCGCTGCATGAAGCGTCAAACCAGCGCCGTTGGTGGTTCCGCCACAGGGGGCGGGAAGTAACGATCGAAATGGAAACGAGTGGGTCAGAGGAAAGTAACTCAACCTATTTGAAAGATATGCTGGTCGACGAGCATGCCTCCCCATATGAATTAACGGCCCATGAAGAATTGCGGCGGAAGATCGAGGCGGAGTTGCGACGGCTCCCAGAACCCTTTGGCACAGTCGTAATTTTGCGCGACCTGGAGGGGATGTCGTTCGACGAAATCGCAGAAATTCTTGGGACGCGCCTAGGAACCGTGAAGTCACGCCTCGTACGGGGGCGTGCCATGTTGCGGTTGAGGTTGCAGCCACTCATTGCTCGAGTTCAAAAACCAGACGAGGCTCTTACCTCCAAACCACAGGCAGCGAAACGGTCAACCCAGGATCATGTTTGCGAGGAGGCAATATGAGTAATTGTGCATCGATACGATCACAGTTCTCCGAATACCTGGATGGAGCCATATCGGGAACCGCAATGTATTCCGTTGCAAGCCATCTTGAAGGCTGTGCGGAGTGCAGCGCTGAGTTTGCGGAATGCCGCACCCTGCAGAGAGTCCTTTCCAGTGTCGGGCCAGCGAAACCGCCAGCGGATCTGGGTCTCAGGCTTCGTGTTGCCATCTCACAGGAAAAAGCGCGTACGGTGCGCAGACGTCTCGAGACATGGCAATTATATTGGCAAAACTCGCTGGCACCGGTACTTGTGAGGGGCGGAGCTGGGCTGGCCAGCGCAATCATTTTGTTGGGAGCCCTGGCGCTGATGATCGGCACAGTGGCGGCTCCCCCACCCGTAGCGGCAACGGAAGCCACTCCCGAAACCGTCACCTCGCCGCAGTTTTTGTACACGATCGGCGGAACTGGCAGTCAGTCCAGTTTCCCGCGACCAGTTCTGGTCGAAGCGGATGTCAGTCAGGCCGGAAAAGTGTATAGCTACCGCATCTTAGCCGGGCCCTCTTCGAGGAACGTCCGCAATGCGTTGGATATGATCCTTCTGATGAGCCGATTCACGCCCGCGAGTTTTTCGGGCGAACCAGTGCCGGGCCATGCAATCCTCTCGTTTTCGGGCATGTAGGGCATGGATTCTGTCGTATCGACGAGCCTCCCATCACCCCAGACGTGTATTAAGCTTTCAGGATTGCTACTCCCGATGAATCGGATGCGTTGAACACGTCATCGGGCTATCAGCATCGCGTGCTTGAAGGTTGTCCTATGACAGCGGGCGGCCGAGTATTGTGTTATCCTAGCGTGGAATGGGGACGTGCGCCTTGGCGTCATAAGTACGCCTACAACTTGGCCTGCCGTCGCGGTTTCAACCGCATCCAGAATTGTCTCGCCCACGGACAACAGGA
>JBDTBI010000456.1:0-3448 GCA_039924215.1 Acidobacteriaceae bacterium | reverse complement strand
TAGCGAGTCCGGGAACGGCCAGAGGGTATATCGAGAGGGTGCATGGAAGGAAATCAGCGAACGACGCCGCGGGCGGGACGAAGCAGCAATGGACGAACGGGAGGAGCGGGAAGCGGGGGTGGCCTTCGGCCACGAAAACGTTCCTCCAGCAGGGCCAAAAGTGGATGGCAGAAATGGAGATCCGACTGGAGGGTCATGCTGCTGCTGGGGATTGCAGCCTGCGTTCTGATCGCCTTCCTGGCCTGCGGCATTGTATTCGCCTACTACTATCATGCGTATGAACATGTCGTCGAACAGCGACTCAACCAACCTCTTTTTGCGAATTCAGCAAAAATCTATGCTGCGCCGCGAGGGGTCCGGCCGGACCAGAAATACAAGGTCCAGCAGATCGCACTCGATCTGATTCATGCCGGTTATTCTCAGGTCGGCGCATCACATCCATCGCAGCTTGGGACCTTTTCCATAACGGAAAACAGCATTCATATCAAGCCTGGTCCGCAGTCCTATCATGCGCCGGACGGCGCGACAGTTTATACGTCGAAGGGCGTCGTCTCGGGCATCCGGGCAGACGACGGCCAGCAGTTGACCGCTTACGAACTGGAACCCGAGCTGATTACAGGACTTTCCGACAAGAACCGTGGCAAGCGGCGGCTGGTGACATATGATGAGCTGCCGAAATACCTGGTTCCGGCCGTCACTTCGATTGAGGACAGACGCTTCTTCCAGCATGGAGCCGTTGACTACGCTCGCATCCTCGGCGCAGTCGTCGCCGACCTCAGGTCGCACCGCTATCGTGAGGGCAGTTCCACCCTGACGATGCAGGTGGCACGGCTATTTTTTCTTTCTCCGGAAAAACGATGGAGGCGTAAAGTCATTCAGACGGCCATTGCTTTCCAGTTGGAAAATCGATATTCAAAGCAGAAAATCTTCACTATCTATGCCAATGAAGTACCCCTCGGACAGCGAGGAAGTTTCGCCATCGTGGGCTTTGGTGAGGCCGCCCAGTCCTATTTCGGCAAGAATATTCGCGACCTTAATTTACCGGAGTGTGCGTTGCTGGCGGGAATTATCCAAGGTCCAAGCCGCTTGTCTCCTTACAAGCACCCTCATCGTGCCACCGTGCGACGCAATATAGTTCTCGATGCAATGGTGGAGACCCATGACATCACTCCTCAACAGGCGAAAGAGGCAAAAGCAACTCCGCTCAATCTGGCTCCTTTCAGCGTGGACGAACGCGAGGCTCCCTACTTTGTCGATCTGGTACGTGACAAGCTGACGGAACGGTATGGAGACCGCGACATCAACAGTGAAGGGTTGCGCATTTACACATCGCTTGACCCGGATTTACAAAGTATCGCCACTGTGGCCGTGGAAAAAGGCATGGAACATGTCGATGAACTGGTGCGGAAGCGTTATGAGCGCCGCACACGACATGGGATGGTTTCGGACGCCAAGAACATCACCTATCCGCAAATCGCACTGATCGCCTTGGACCCGCACACGGGCCAGGTGCTTGCACTGATTGGCGGCAGCAACTATGGCGCCAGCCAACTGAACCACGCCCTTAGCCAGCGCCCGACAGGATCTATCTTCAAGCCGTTCGTGTATGCTGCGGCGTTTAACAGCAGCCTTACCGGAGTTCCCTTGCCAGGCCAGCAAGGTGTATTTACAGCTCTCACCACGCTGAACGATGACGACACGACCTTCAACTTCGGTACAGATGGCAGCCAGCAATATGCACCCCACAACTTCAAGGGCGAGCAGATGGGCATCATCACAGCCCGCACGGCCTTGATACTGTCGCAGAACGTCGCCACCATCGAGCTGGCGCAAATGGTTGGATTTGACAACGTCGTCACGCTGGCCCATGCTGCGGGCGTTACATCGGCGCAACCCACGCCCTCGGTTGCGATTGGCGCGTACGATGCTTCCCCGCTCGAGATGGCCAGTGCGTATACGGTTTTTGCCAACAACGGAGTGAAGGTCGAACCAAACATGATTGCCTCGGTTCGCACCGCCGATGGCAACATCGTGGACGACTTCGCACCCATTTCCAAGCCGGTATTGGATCCGCGTGTGGCATACCTTACCCTGAGCCTGATGCGCGACGTGATAAACCACGGCACAGCCGCGGGAGTTCGTGGATTAGGATTCAGCGCCCCAGCCGCAGGAAAGACCGGGACATCTCACGACGCCTGGTTCGCCGGTTTCACCAGCAACCTGCTCTGCATCGTTTGGGTTGGCAACGACGACTATAGCGACATTAAGATGGAAGGCGCAACGGCAGCCGCGCCCATATGGGCAGAGTTCATGAAGGGCGCGGTGAAACTGCCGCAATATTCTGACACCGAGTATTTCGACCCACCGGCTGGGGTGACAGAAAGTTCGCTCGATAAGGCGACCAACCTGCTTGCCGATGCCGCCTGCCCCGATGACTATCAGGCCGCATTCCTGGATGGCACGCAGCCAACGGCAACCTGCGACCACCCGAACGAGGACCAGCGGAACGTCTTTCAGCGGCTGTTTGGGTTGGGAAAATCCAACACCCCGCCTCCATCCCTGACGACACCTCCTCCTGCAAATGTAGTGCAACCGAAACCTCCCTCTGGCCCAGCCGCTGCGAGCGGGCAGAATGAAACTCAAGAGCCGCAAGAGGTCAAACCGCAGAAGAAGAAAAAAGGATTCTTTGGAAAGGTATTCGGCGTGTTTACAGGCGGCGATGATAACAAGAACAACACGCAGAAAAATCCAGAGCAACACTAGAGAAGATTCTTCGCATCGTCGTCCGAATCTACTCATCCATATGTAGGTACGCTTGACCCTGTACCCACTGTGGAAAGCCTTCAGCATGGCGAGTCGAACCATCCAGCCTTACAGGCAGCCAAACAGAAAGAGAGTAGGACATGGCGGAAACAAACCAGGAAATACCTGCGAGAGACCCGGTTTGTGGGATGCAAGTCGATCCCGCGAAAGCCAAGGCGAACGCCACCTACAAGGGTGAATCTTATTTTTTCTGCTGCCCCGGCTGCCGCGACAAATTTGTGCTGGAACCGGAAAAATATCTGCAGCCTCCGGTTCCATCTCCAGTGATTTCCAGCATCGCCCCGGCTCCTGCTGCCACTCCGGCCAGGTCAGGTACCGATACGACCGAATACATTTGTCCGATGGATCCGGAAGTCCACGAAAGGCATCCGGGGGCCTGTCCTGTCTGCGGTATGGCGCTGGAGCCTGCCCGAATCACGCTCGGCAGCACGCGGACTGAATACACCTGTCCCATGCATCCGGAAATTGTGCGCACGGAACCGGGCAGTTGCCCGATCTGCGGCATGGCATTGGAGCCGCGCACGGTGACGGTGGATGAAAAGAACCCGGAACTGGATGATATGCGGCGGCGCTTCTGGGTAGCGGTGGTGTTGACGATTCCCTTGCTGGCTGTGATGATCGACGA
>JBDTBI010000455.1:0-2546 GCA_039924215.1 Acidobacteriaceae bacterium | reverse complement strand
GGGAGCGGCGTTAATTCACGATACAGATCGTCGGGCATTCTCTGTTCCTATCCATCCTATCGAAAAGAGTAGCAGGCCTATCGAAAAGAGGAGAAGGCCCCGGTCCGGAAGGGATTACTGGATCGCGAAGACTGCATACACCGTGGCTGACCGTTCTACCTTGCGTGCTTCGATGGCGAGAGGAGCCGGCGCAGTCACTTCCTCCTGCGCTCCCGCCATGGCCCGCATCATCATCGGTCGAGGCCCCTCAGGATTTTGGTTGCTGGCATAGATAAGGCCACCCAGTTGGATGCCCAGTCCCTGGGCCATTTGTGCGGCGATAGCTCGAGCGCGTGCGAGCGCTTTGCCTGCGGCTTTGGCCTCCAAAGCATTTTCATCTGCCACTGCCCAGTCAATCTGGCCGCTCTGGTTGGCTCCCGCATTCACGGCGGTATTTAACACTTTGGCTGCGTCGTCGGCCTTGGTCTGAACGGTCCAGCTCTGGCGAACCTGGAACTGCTTCTGCGTGCGCTCCGATGGGGTCAGTTTCTCCAACTCAAACTGCGGCGTTTCGCTGACGTTTTGCGACTCACTTTGGATCGCAGTTTTGGCCACGCCTTTTGTGGTGATCGCATTGATGATTGCGTTTGATCTTTTGGAGCCCTCTGAATATGCAGCCTCGGCATCCGGAGCGTAGACGAGGAAGCCAATGTGAACGGAAGCCGTATCGGCCGTCGCGCTTGCCGAATCGGTAGCCGTGATGGCAATGGTGCGGTTGTCCTTGCTGATCTGAATCTGTTGGGGATATGCAGTTACAGCCAACAGGGAGCAGGTGGCTACGACGATGACGAAAGGCGAAACGTTGTGGAGAAATTTCATACAGTCCCTCCCGGGTTTTGAGTGCTCAAGACGGCATAAAGACATGGGCCAGATTCGGTTGCGTTATTTTGGCGTACCGCTTCGCACTTGGCTGCCAAATTCCACGAGCGCAGCCAGTGTGCGCCGTGCATCCCCAGAATCGATGGCACGGGCGGCACGTTGGACTCCCTCCTGAAAACTCGTCGCCAACCCAGCTGCCATAAAAGTTGCGGCGGCGTTGAGGAGCACAATATCACGTCGCGGGCCAGTTTCACCGGCAAAAATCGCGTGCAAAATAGCAGCATTTTCCTTGGCGTCGCCACCCTGGAGAGAGGACCGTGGTGCGCGTTGCAGGCCAGCCTGCTCGGGGGAAAATCTCGAGAGACGCAACGCGCCGTTCTTTACCTCGGCGATCTCGGTTTCTCCGCTAAGGGTCATTTCGTCCAGGCCATCCGACCCATGCACGACGAATCCGTGACGCACGCCCAGCTTGACCATGACTTCCGCAAGCAATGGGACCAGTTCCGCCGCGTAGACGCCCAATATCTGCGCAGGCGCATGGGCGGGATTCGTGAGTGGGCCGAGAACATTGAATACGGTGCGAATGCCGAGCGCTCGCCGGATGGGTTGGACGCGTCGCATCGCCGGATGCATCAGCGGCGCAAACAGAAAGGCGAAGCCGGTGGCGCGCAGGCAGCGAACGGCATCGGTGGGAGCAAGCGCGGTGGGTACTCCAAGGGCGTCCAACACATCCGCAGAGCCGCAGCGGGAGGTCAGGCTGCGATTGCCGTGTTTTGCGATTTTTGCTCCGGCGGCAGCGGCCACCAGCGCGACGGCGGTGGATATGTTGAATGTTCCGCTGGCATCGCCTCCGGTGCCGCAGGTGTCCACCAGCGTAGCGCGTTCCGTTTCGGTAAAAGGTAACGTAACGGCTGCGGCGCGCATGGCGTCGACGAAACCAGCCAGCTCATCGGCCGTTACATCGCGCGCAGCCAGCGCTGTAAGGAACGTCTTGATCTGCTCATCCGGGAGGATGTTTTGCGTATCTTCGAGGATCGTCTGCATGGCGGCGCAGGCCTGTTCGCGGCTTAGGGTGGCACGCTGATAGGTCAAAATGGACAGGATTTTTGTGAGATCTGTCATCAATAGTCTGCGCTCGCAATCCACAATTCCGGGGGTGATGGTTTACTAGCTCCCGCTCGTCCGATAGTATCGAAGGTTCGCTGTCTTTTGCTTCCTGTTGGGCGTAGTAGGTATTTTAGCGTTCCATCCGAGACAGCGGCATTGTCCTTCAACCAGAGATAACATCATGAAAATTCACGAGTATCAGGCAAAAGACATTCTTGCGAAATACGGGGTGGCTGTACCCCGCGGAGAAGTAGCCAACACGGTGGAAGAAGCGGTGGAAGTGGCCAAGAGGCTGTTTGCCGCGGGAGCCAACGGTGTGGTTGTGAAGGCCCAGATCCATGCTGGCGGCCGTGGTAAAGGCGGCGGCGTCAAAGTAGCGAAAAACATTGCGGAGGCCGAGGAGTACGCAAAGAAGATCCTTGGCATGCAACTGGTGACGCACCAGACCGGGCCGGCGGGGCAGAAGGTCAAACGCCTGCTGATTGAGGAGACGGCGCAGATCGATCGTGAGCTGTACCTTGGCATGGTGCTGGATCGCGCTGCCGCCAGAATGGTCTTTATGGCGTCGAAATCCGGCGGGA
>JBDTBI010000454.1:0-3334 GCA_039924215.1 Acidobacteriaceae bacterium | reverse complement strand
TCACATCCACCGGCTTGTGGTAATGGGCGCACCGCGTCTGCGGATCGAGATCGACTCCGCGCACATCTGGACGAGGCTTCTGCATAGACTTACTAGAATAGAAGATGCGAGGCCCGCCCGGCATGAGCCAGCAGAACGAAATCATGAGTCAGCAAATCGCAACCACGACGCAGGAAGAGGCGCGGTCAGCCGAGCTGCTCGAAGCGCAGTCCAAAGCCGCGCGGCTATTCCAGGCCGTCGAATCGCGCGGGCTGGTCCGCTCTGGCATCACGGAAAGCCGCCTGAATGAGGACATTTACGCGCTGGCGCACGAGATGTACGGCATCACCACCTACTGGCACAAGCGAATTGTGCGCGCCGGCAGCAACACGCTCGAGCCCTACGCCGAAAATCCTCCGGACAGGGCTATTCAGGACGACGATATTCTTTTCCTCGACCTTGGCCCTGTGTTTGAGCAATGGGAGGCGGACTTTGGCCGAACCTTCGTGCTCGGCTCCGACCCCCGCAAACTCAAGCTGCAACAGGATGTCGGCCTCGCGTTCGCCGCCGGGAAGCAGTATTTCCAGAGTCACCCGCAGATCATCAGCAGCGAACTATTTCACTATGCCGAATCCCTGGCGGAGCAGTTCGGATGGGAATTTGGCGGGCGCATCGCCGGGCATCTGATCGGACAGTTTCCCCACGAAAAAATCGCCGGAGACAAAATCACGCTCTACGTCCATCCGGACAGCCATCTCGCCATGCACTCGCTCGATGAGAAGGGGCAAAAGCGGCACTGGATTCAGGAGATTCACTTCGTCGACCGCGAACAGCAGATCGGCGGCTTCTACGAGGAACTCCTTACCATCGGCTAAATCCACCCCAGCAAAGCCGCAATCACTTTACTTGCCCTTGTACGCCTGAAAGCGCTCTGGAAATTCCTTTTGCAGCGCTTCGATCTTGGGCCGGTCGCAGATCTGGATGTAGGGGTTCTCAGGATGGTTCAACGCATAATCCTGGTGGTAGGCCTCCGCCTCATAAAAGCCCTTCAGCGGAACCACCTGGGTCACAATCGGCTTGTGAAAGACCTTGGCCGCATCCAGTTGCGCGATGTACGCCTTGCTGATTCGTTCCTGTTGCTTATTAGTGTAAAAAATGGCAGACCGGTAGGAAGTACCGATGTCCGGTCCTTGCCGATTCAGTTCTGTCGGATCGTGCCCGACAGCGAAAAAGATTTGTAGCAGTTGCCCATAGGTAATCTTGGACGGGTCATACACCACGCGGACAGACTCCGCGTGCCCGGTATTTTCCTGCGTCACCTGAGCGTAGGTTGCGGTAGCTGCGGAACCGCCCGCGTATCCAGCCGTGGTGGCCACCACGCCCTTCACCCGCTCAAATACGGCTTGCGTCCCCCAGAAACAACCTCCGGCAAACACGGCCGTTTGTTTCCCAGGCGTTTGCGCCAGCGCCGCATCCATCGTGGCGGGCGGAATCGGTGGTTTGTTTGCTCCTCGACAGCCGATACAGAAGATAAAGCCAAACAGAACGGTGAAGATCGCGCTGCGAGCTGCACGGAAGCCGGTCATGAAATTCCTCCTGGAGTACGTCCCAAAGCCGGAGCACGTCCAAAGACGCTCAATCCGCTCAATCCGTTAGATGCGTCCATGCCTCGAGGGTTACATCCAGAACAAGGGCATTGCATCCCGTCTGCGCGCGTCCAAGTAGTTTTAGGCCATCCTTATCGAGCGTTTCTTCGCGCAATATGGCTGTGGTAGTGTCGAAAGTGAGCCTGGACACGCGTACAGCATAGAAGCCGGGTGGGTTGTCCCCGCATCTAAATCCCCAAGACCGCTGGCCACGGGCCCGCAGAAACTCTGTCAAACTATGGAAACTTACGATCTGCTCGTTCTTGGTTCCGGCCCCGCAGGGCAGCGCGCGTCCATTTACGCGTCCAAGATGGGCAAACGGGTCGCCGTCGTTGAACAGCGCGAATTTGTCGGCGGCGTCAGCGTCAATACCGGCACCATTCCCAGCAAGACCTTTCGCGAAGGCGTGCTGCATCTTTCCGGCTATAACTTTCGTTCCATCTATGGCATGAATTATCGCGTGAAAGACAAGATCACCATGGCCGATCTTGCCTTTCGCGTGCAGCACGTCATCAAGACGGAAGTGGACGTGACCGAGGCCCAGCTCTCCCGCAATAACGTGGAGGTGCTCAGCGGGACGGCTAGCTTTGAGGACTCCACCCACATCCGGGTAACAAATTCGCGAGGCTCCAGTGTCTACGAGACGAAAAATACGCTGATTGCCGTCGGCTCGCGGCCCGCCACCAATCCCAAAGTGCCGCTGAATGGCCGCAATATCATCGACAGCTCGCAAATCCTTTCCATTCCCGAACTTCCGAAAACGTTAATCGTGGTCGGCGGCGGCGTCATCGGCGTCGAGTACACGTGCATGTTTGCCGTGCTGGGCGTGCGCGTCATCCTGATCGAGAAACGACCCCAGCTGCTGGAGTTTGCCGATCAGGAAATTGTGGAGGCACTCAGCTATCATCTTCGCGACAGCCGTGTCACGATGCGGCTGCATGAAGAGGTGGAAAGCGTTGAAGATCTGCCGGATGGCACCGTTGTGGCAAACACGGAAAGCAAGAAAAGAATTTCCGGCAACGCGCTGTTATACGCAGTTGGGCGTCAGGGAAATGTCGATGATCTGAATCTGGCGGTAGCGGGTTTGGATGCCGACGGGCGCGGCCGCATCAGCGTGGACGAAAACTATCGCACCAAAGTCCCCAACATTTTTGCCGCAGGAGATGTGATCGGCTTCCCCGCACTGGCCTCGGTTTCCATGGAGCAGGGTCGCATCGCCGCGGCGCGCATCTTTGGCGACGAATGTGTGATGTCGAACCCGCAATATTATCCGTATGGAATTTATACGATCCCAGAAATTTCTTTCATCGGCAAAACGGAAGAACAGTTAACGGAAGAGGATGTGCCGTACGAAGTGGGTGTCGCCTACTATCGGGAAATTGCGCGCGGGCAGATACGCGGCGACACTACGGGACGGCTGAAATTGATCTTCCATCGCGAAACGCGCCACCTGCTGGGCGTGCATATTATCGGCGAAGGCGCCAGCGAGCTGGTCCACATCGGACAGGCCGTCATGGCGCTGAACGCTACTATCAACTACTTTATCGACACCGTCTTCAACTACCCAACCCTTGCGGAATGTTACAAGGCTGCGGCTTTCAACGGACTCAACCGTCTCGGTAAGACGGCCGAGGAGGTGTAATCATGGCAAAAAGTCTTGGCATCCATCTGACCGGGCGTATCACCTCTGGCGTAGTTGAGGAGAAGGG
>JBDTBI010000453.1:0-3503 GCA_039924215.1 Acidobacteriaceae bacterium | reverse complement strand
AAATTGATGCGATCCGAAAGGTTCAAGATGAAGCAACTAGATTGAATTCCACGTCCGCGTTGACTGCAGAATTGACGGTCCCGACCTCCCCGCATGCCGGTGATTCTGAGTCAATTCATCGCCGCTTCGCCGATCTTTGCGACACTGAATGCAATTAACGAGTGACCGCTTTGTGGCTGTTTGACCGAGCCGCCGGCCGGCCGCTTCTGGCCGGTTGCTGCCAGTCCAGAAAAGGGGGGGCAGGTTCACTTTCTGGCCCAGATCAAGTGACCCCGTTCTTGGAAAATGAGGACAACAGCCATGCTTACGGTGGGATGACGATCCCCCGCAACGCGAGCATTTCAGAGCAACTGCCGAAATGAACCTAGCGCTTTCCCTTTGGCTTGCCCTTTGCTGCTCCCTCGCGAACTGCAACCGATTTGTCCGCCATTGCCCTTGCGCCTGACGGGTCTCCCTTTCGCAAGTCTTTGGATGCCGCCGACAGTTCCCGTTTAGTGGGTGGCTTGATCGTTTCTTTCTTGACCATCTTCATTCCTCCGGTGTGCACCAGAGTTATACGCCGCTCGCGCGCTTCTTGTGTGGGCCGCGCCGATTGGCGACCGGCTCGGGCACCAGACATGCACGATCACTGCGGGTCAGCGCCCGTTCCATCGGGTGATGTGTTCCGCCGCCGCGGCCTGCCTCCGGAAGAGGCGAAGCCCGCCACCCAAGCCCCCACGGTTCGTCTCAGTTCGCCCGCCGTGTTACAAATGCGCAAGCAATCGCACGCGCTGGCCCATCGCCACTAGCCGTCACCCGTGGATGCAGGGGGCATCTTGGCCGTTCACCCACAATTTCCAACCTCGCCGTACGAGGCGCTACTCCCCGACCAGCGCTGGTTTCCGGCTGACGAAACCCTGCGCGAGACCGCGTACGAAAAACTGCTGCCTCCGCTGGTCGCCAAGATTCGCGAGGAGGTCAGCACCTGGCCGCAAGCGGCCGATCGACTTCGGCAGCGATCGCTTCGAGCGAGCCGGGATGGTTCCACACGACATGGGCTGGCAGGCCACCGTTCCCGGGAAACAGCGAGCGCGCGGCGACGATAGATACTGCACGCGTCAGTTGGTGAGGGATGCTGACGACGCCGGCCTGGCTTTGTCGCGAAATTAGGTAGGCGCTTGGCGTTTTGCATTGCCGTGCCGCTGGCTAGTAAGGATCTGCAAAATAAGACGGCGGTTACATATTTCTTTCAGCTTGAGCAACTTCAATTGTTTGCGGGTAGTGTTTACGATCCAATCGTAGTCAAGCCTGCCGCCTGAGCGGCAGGCTTCGACGAGTTCAATCAGGGGCATATGGTGAGCGCAAACAAAAAGAAAACGTTGATCGAAGCCATCGAAGCCCTTCTCTTGATGAAGAAGAAGGTAAACGACCCCGAGAAATGGCGCGCTTACCGCGCGAAGCTTTCCGGCAGCGATGATGACGATCTTTTCATCCAGGCTTGGGTTGCAACAAAAACAGCGCTGAAAGGGCTGGACTCCCCACGGTGTGATCACTTGCGGACTGAAGAGGTCGCTGTTCTTTGCGATCGCGGAAAGCGTCAGATGAGCGATTTGCTGCGAGACAAGTTTCGCCCACTTAAAATGTTCAAGAGTGGAGTGGACTACCGCCGGATTTCGGACGCCCGCGCGCGGGTGAATCCAAACACAGGAAAAAGTGGCTTCACGACGCGGGACGTCTGGGTCTATCGCCGGGACTCCATTTTGCCAGGGTGGTGGGATGACTACACGGAACGGGTCGGTGGAACCCGAGCGGAGATCGCGAAGAAGCGATGGGCATCTTCCAAGAAGGAGCGGCTTGAGAAGGAGTACGACCAAACCATGGCTCGAGCAGACGCCGTCAAGGCTGAACTTGATTCCATCTGTGCGTTCATCGATCGGACAACGCGATCGCTGGATGGCGTCGCACGCGATTTGCAGCCTTTCATCGTGGACCCATCCGGCGCAGTTTTCGATCATGCATGGTTGCCGATCAGCACCGCCGAGGAGATCGCGGAGCAGCTGGCAGGCGGCGCTCACATCGCGGAGATGACGCTTGATCAAGCGTTGCGCCTTGACTGGACTGAATTGGCGCAGTGGAACGTATGGCGAGGGGTGTGGGATCAGTGCGTTGAGAATGCGGCTCGCCTAGTCAATCAGCAGCACGCACGCGACGTCGCGCGGCGAACCAAGGCGCCCGATGTTTTCAGGAAGGTTCCAATCGACAAGGGTCGCCCCTGAGGGGACTAGAAACCCTGAAGTTCTGAGGCCGGCGCAAGCCGGCTTTTTTGTTGCCTTTGCGTAGAAGGGCAATTTGCTTGGAGGGTGATCCATTGCCCCTCCGAGATCTCGGTTACCGCCCAAGTGGCATACCGAGTGCTCGTGTCATGAATTCCAATTCCAACAACGTCAACAGCAATGTCCAGTCGCTTCGCGGCTGCATCAACATGTCCAGCGAAAGCGCAGAGGTGAAGTGGCTGGCGAGCGACATCGGCAAGCACGGCCAGCTCGTCCCGATCGTTCGCGATGGCGCAGAGATCGTTGACGGGTTTCGTCGTCTTGCCGCGTGCAAGATTGCCGGCGTGAAGCCGACTTTCGTCGACATTCGCAACCTGGGTGCAGCCGGTAGCGGCAAGCTCGCTCAGAACATCTGGACGAGCTTGAATGGCGAAGGTCGTCGGCACCTCAGCTTGAACGAACGTGCGTCGCTTGCGTTGAAGATGGCGGGAGGCCAGAGGCTTGGCAGTAATCAGCACAGCAAGGATGCCTCTGGAGCGGCCCCCATGACCCAGGCTGAGGTGGCGGAGCTTACCTCGGTTTCCGTCGATACCATTCAGCGGCTGCAGAAGGGTCAGGCGCTCTCGGACAAGGTCGGACGCCGCGTAGAGTTCGATAAGAAGGTCAAAAATGGCCTGAGCATCAGTCAGCTCCTGCGTGAGCTCGAGGCGCACGAAATCTACCTGAAGGTCAACAGCAAGGCGGTCAAGCAGGCGATCAAGAAGTCCGGTGGCAACTTTCAGGCGATGATTCGCTCGAAAACCAAGTTCTCGGTCGTCTATGCTGACCCACCGTGGAATTACGGTCAGAAGATGTCCACCGCCATTGGAGCTCCTCACGGACAGTATGCGTTGATGCCGTTGGCCGACATCAAGGCGATGGACGTCCGGAGTCTGGCGGCGAAGGACAGCATCTGCTGGATGTGGGTGCCGAATTGTCTGATCAAGGCTGGCATCGAGGTGTTGGAGGCATGGGGGTTTGAATTCGTCACGACGGTCGTCTGGCTGAAGAATTCAGGGGCGCCGACGCAAGGCGCGGTTCTTCCTCGCCACGAGACGATCTTGATCGGAAAGCGCGGCGCTGGCCTGGGCAAGGATGCATTCACGACCATTTCAAGCACTGCGTATTACCAGCCTGTCGGGCAGCACTCACAGAAGCCCGCGCATTTTGCGAAGATGATTGAGAAGCTGTATCCGCGCACGGCGAAAGTTG
>JBDTBI010000452.1:0-7439 GCA_039924215.1 Acidobacteriaceae bacterium | reverse complement strand
CATCGAAATTGAGCGCAAAATGTTCGATCACATGTTTGCGCCCATGCTCATCCCATCCGTTGGTGAGAAGAACTCCGCCGCAATCCCAGAATGTGGCACTGATTTTGGTCATCGTTGCTTCCAATCGTTCGCCCGGTAAATTGGCCTCCGGAAATTCTGTACGCTTCAATCCCAATTGTTCGACATAAAGCGGGCCTCAATGGCCTTCACCTTATTCAAGCGACGAACAAACCGCTCTTCATTGGATTGGAAACGAGCATGTAAGAAGGATGCAACCAGGTCAAACGCCAGCGCGTAGCCGACAATGCGCGAGCCCAGCACCAGCACATTCATGTCGTCATGTTCCACGCCCTGGTGTGCGGAATACGTATCGTGGCACATGGCGGCGCGAATCCCAGGCATCTTGTTCGCCGCGACGGAAACACCCACGCCCGAACCGCAGATCAGCACGGCGCGCTCAACCTTTTTGTCGTGCAGCGCGCGCCCCACCAACTCGGCGTAATCCGGATAGTCGGAAGGCTCCGCGTTGAACGCGCCCAGATCGAGCACCTCGTGCCCCAGCCCCGCCATATATTCGCGGATTTCCTCTTTCAGTGGGAACCCGGCATGGTCAGACGCAATCGCGATTTTCATTCCCCTCTTCCTCTCACTTTCCGGCGGCAGTTGCGGTCTTCGCTGCGCGGCCGATAATACGTGTGGCACGCGCGACAACGTTATCAACGCTGAACCCAAGCTTTTCCATGGCGATTTCCCCCGGAGCGGAAGATCCGAAGCGATCCAGCCCCAGCACATCTCCGCTGTCGCCGACGATTTTCCACCAGCCCATCGGGCTACCCGCTTCGACAGCCAGCCTCGGAACGCCCGACAGCAGTACTTTGCGCTGATAGGCCTCATCCTGCGCTTCAAACAATCGCCAACTCGGCATGGAAACAACGCGTGCGTGCACTCCCTGCGACTCCAACTGGGTTGCCGCTTCCTGGATCAGGCTTACCTCGCTGCCGGTCGCAATCAGCACCACATCGGGAGTAGTTCCTCCCTCCTGCAGCACGTAGGCGCCATGACGAACGCCATTCAGAATGTCGTGCTTCGTTGGGTCCAGAATGGGCAGATTCTGCCGCGATAGCGCCAGGAAGCTGGGCTTGCGGCGTTCCAGAATCACCTGCCAGGAAGCTGCTGTCTCATTCGCGTCGGCCGGCCGAAAATCGGTGAACTCCGGAATGGCTCGCAGCGATGCGATTTGTTCGATCGGTTGATGAGTTGGCCCATCCTGGCCCAACCCAATGGAATCGTGCGTGAACACAAAGGTGGAAGGTGTCTGCATCAGCGCCGCTAATCGCAGCGCGGGACGGGCATAGTCGCTGAACACAAAAAAGGTGGAACCATAGGGAATCAACCCGCCGTGTGCGGCCATGCCGTTCACGAAGGCGCACATGCCAAATTCGCGCACGCCAAAGTAAATGTTGCGGCCAGCCGGATCGACATGGAAATTGGGACTGCCTTTGATCGTCGTCTTGGTAGAGACGGAAAGGTCCGCCGCCCCACCAATCAACTCCGGCACTTTGGCTGCGATTCCATTCAACACCGTATTTCCGGCGACGCGCGTCGCAACCGGTTTGGAGTCGGCGGGGAACGTAGGCACGCCCGCTTCCCATCCGGCAGGCAGTTTGCCTGCAAACACACGCTCGTATTCCGCGCCCAGGTCTGGAAATTGCTGCTTGTAACCGGCAAACAGCACATTCCACTCACTCTCAAATTTTGTGCCACGTTCTTTCGCCTGCGCCCAGTTCTTCGCCGCTTCCTCAGGAACGTAGAACGTCTTATCCGCGGGCCAGCCAAGTTTCTCCTTGGTCAGTTTCGTATCGACCGCGCCCAGTGGTTCTCCGTGGGCCTGCGACGTGCCAGCCTTGGGGCTGCCATAGCCAATCACGGTGCGAACCGCAATGATGGACGGCTTATCCGTTACCGCTTTCGCTGCCTCCACCGCCTTCTCAATGGCTTCCAGATCGTTGCCGTCAGCAACACGTTGAACGTGCCAGTGGTAGGCCTCGAATCGCTTTTCCACATCTTCGGTAAAGGACAGGTCCGTCGGCCCGTCGAGCGAAATCAAATTATCGTCATACAGCAGAATCAGCTTGCCCAGGCCCAGCGTACCGGCAAGAGAGGCCGCCTCGTGCGAGACTCCTTCCATCAGGTCTCCATCGCCGCACATCACATAGGTAAAGTGGTTCACAATCTCGAGGCCCGGCTTGTTATAGCGTGCCGCCAGGTGCCGCTCCGCCGCTGCCATGCCGATCGACATCGCCAATCCCTGCCCCAGAGGACCGGTCGTCACCTCGACACCGTCCGTCAACCCTCTTTCCGGGTGGCCCGGCGTAATCGAATCGTACTCACGGAATTGCTTCAAATCGTCCAGCGTGACTTTGTAACCCGCCAGATACAGCATGGAATACAACATCGCGGAGGCATGCCCGTTCGAGAGGACAAAGCGGTCGCGGTTGCTCCACTTGGAATTTGCGGGATTGTGACGCATGAATTTGTGAAACAGAAGATACGCCATCGGCGCATCTCCCAGCGGAGCGCCGGGATGCCCGCTGTTTGCCTTGTCTACGGCATCGACTGCAAGAAAACGTAGTGCATTGATCGACAATTGATCCAGTTCCGTCATACGCGCTCTCCAAACTTTTGGCCGTGGGGGCCGGTTTCGTGTCCTTCGCTAACAATTGTATAGATGCGGCAACCGGTTCCAGAGATAGAGGTGCCCTTCCGCCTGCGGCGACTGTGCCAGAGCGTGGACAATTCTTCTCGCTTCAGTCAATCGGCACATCGTAATTCCTGCCTTCCCATCGGTCTTCATCGGGCCAGTACAGCGTGTAGGAAAGTTTTCCGGGCCCCTGCTTTTCAATGGGAATGTCGGCATACGAGACGGAACTGCCCACATATTTCGATTCGACCGTATGGCGGGTCTGCCAATCGTCCTGGGTCCATAGCAATCGGAAACGAGCGCCTTCGATCATGCGCAGCGTCCGGCCCGCTGCAATGCTCACCAGTAGATGATCCCGCTTGATGACCTCAATTGGAAGGGAACGCTTGCCATGCAGGTAGCGCTTTGCAACCGGTTCCACCAGGTCAAAGACAGCGCCGTCCTCGCAAGAGCGCAGCAGCTTGATGTATTCCGAATGGGCCCAGGCCAGCGGCATCGCGGAACCGGAGGGCCGCCCCAGAAACATCCCCCTCTCCGGCAGGTCGGGCGCATCCCAGATCTGTTCCGGCAGCATTCCCCCTTCGGAGGTAAAGCTTTCGATTGCGGCGATCATTGGGCGGACATCGTGCCCGGCAGCCAGCTCGTAATGCGCTCGTTCCCCAGTCAACAGGGGCCACGCGCGTCCCTGCCCCCAACCCTCATAGCATCCGCCATCGTGTTTCTGGCCATACCCGTCATGGTTATAGCGGCGCCAGCACGGCCCGTGCGGCGTATTCACCTTCAGAGCAGCGTCCACAACCTTCAGGGAGTCAACGATCAGCGGATCGTGTGGGGAACGAATTCCGTAGCGGACCAGTTCCAGAAAGCCGTGATCGATAATCTCCCGCGCATCAAAATTGGATTTCTCGCCCGGTCCGCGGTTGGCCAGTTGAATTCTTCCTTCTCCGACAGAGGGATTGTAAAAGCGGTCCCCGGGGCACGGCGGTCGAATGCGCATGTAATGGCGGCGCACTTCCGGCAACAGAACGCCTTCTTCTGTCACCGTCCAGGCTTCCAGGTTGGACTCAATCCAGTCGGCAAACACCGCGTAGAAATCCGCAAGCTCAGACGCGCCATTGGCGAGGACAAGCTCGCTGGCGCAAATCAACCCGGTGATGACCGCGGCCAGTGTGGAGGGCGAGTAGCCTGCGTTCTCTTCCCATCGCTCCTGCTGCGTAACCGGTGCAAATTGCATCAGGTAAGCTGCCGCGCGTTCCACAAATGGAAAGACATGCACGGCGTTCAACGCGTTCTGCTTCCACAGCCGCCATGCCAGGATGATGGGGAAAGCAACTTCATCCATCTGCATCCCAGACCAGTACGGCGTTCCGTCCACCCAGAAATTCTGTGAGAACCCACCATCCGGCCTCTGGGCGCACATCAAATAGACCAAGGCGCGCAGAGCGGTCTCGTTCCGGCCCACAGCCATCAGTGCCGTCGCTGTCTGCACCATGTCCCGCGTCCACACCAGGTGATACCCGCCCAGGTCGTCATCCCCCTTCGTTTGTCCCCATGGAATCGAGGCCGATGCGATGAAGGCGCCCTGAAACGTCTTGTCTTCATGTGCGAGCAAAATGTTCTGGCTGATATGCAGCAGGCGTCCGGAATCTCCAGCGGCGGAAGAAATCTGGCGCGGGCATCGGACACGATGCCATTGCTCAATAAATCGCGACACGTGTTCCGGGAAGCTGGTTGCCAGCGATTGCATGGTGCCGGCAAGTGCCGCGTGATGCCCTTCTCCGAATCCAACCGCAATCGTAAATTCCGGATGTGCGGCGATTTCGATCTCACCCATCAATGCAATATTGCCGTCGAGCGCCTCGTCGAATTCCCAATCCATTTTGAAGTTCTGGTTCAGATCGGTCCAGCCATCGCTGACGCCCACATATCCGCAGGATGTCCTGCTGAATCCGCAATCCGCGGCCAGAGCCAGGGATGTGGCGTCCTTCCACGCCAGCAAAACACGTTTCGCTCCAACATCGAGCGCACGCGCCGAGTTCTCCGCACCGCCCACCTCCAGATGCGGTGCCAGCAACACGTAAACCTTCAGGCGGCTCAAAAATTCTTCGTCGCCTTCCAGGTGCACATGGATCAGGACGGTCGGCTGATGCGGGTCGGAGATTACCTCCTTGACCAGCGCGTAGCGCCCCTCGGGATCGCGGCTGGTAAGGCGCACTCCCAAAGCCTCCGCGTGCATGTACTCAAAGGAACGGTCCAAATCACGTTTCTCTTCGTGGAAAAATGTCTCTCCATCGCTGATCAGAAACCCCAGGTCACGAACCTGCGGACGGTCAATCGTGGGATAGTAGATTTCATTCAGGATGCCGTGGGAAACGGTAAACCAGACCCGGCTGGAGGCGGAATACGCTGTACCGACTGCCTGCTTTTCGCTGGAAGTCCAGCGCGGCGGCATGCCCGGCCCCCCAAACGCCGACCCTCCGGAGGTGAACCACCGATATTCATGCGCATCAGGAACCATGACAACTCCAAGACGAGAAATTTAGATTTCAGGGTAATGCTGAGGGCTGAGTCGGCCTGAGAACATTCTATTGTGGATTCACGCCGCCCTCGTAAGTAGACGCCAGCCGCGCGGCAGCGGTGACATAATTTTTACTTGCTGGAAATAATGCCGGTTGCGGCCACCCGATTGGCGCGGCAAGCATCTCATAGAGAGAGCTATGGTCTGGTAGGTACACGAACCGAGCCTGGGCGTCAGCGTAGAATTGACCCGTAGATGAAATTGTTTGTTGATTAACTCTACATTCCGCTTCTCACAGCCAGACAAAAAAAGCAGGGAAAGCGAATCTAAAAACCTGCAATCCGAACAGGAGGAATCCATTGGCACACGAACTTCCACCACTTCCATACGACTACTCGGCACTTGAGCCCTACATTGACGAAACAACCATGCATCTCCACCATGACAAGCACCACCAGGGGTACGTCACTAACCTGAACGCAGCCATCGAGAAGCATCCCGAACTGGGCAAACACTCGGCGGAAGACCTGCTGCGCAATCTGAACACAGTTCCAGAAGATGTTCGCACCGCGGTGCGCAACAATGGCGGCGGGCACGTGAATCACAGCATGTTCTGGCAGATCATGCAGCCGAAGGGCGGCGGCGAACCGACAGGCAAGATCGCCGAACAGATCAAAAAGGATTTTGGCAGCTTTGAAGCTCTCAAAAAACAGTTCAATGAAACCACGGCCAAGCAATTCGGTTCCGGCTGGGGATGGCTGATTTTGGATGGCGGCAAACTGAAGGTTGTCACCACTGCGAACCAGGACAATCCGCTGAGCCAGGGGCACTATCCAATCCTTGGCAACGATGTCTGGGAGCACGCCTACTACCTAAAGTACCAGAACAAGCGCGCCGACTATCTCGCAGCTTGGTGGAATACGGCCAACTGGGCGGAAATCAACAAGAGGTTTGAGCAAGCCGGCAAGTAATTGCTCGGCTGAACACAGTGAAAATGGCCGGGCAGAAATTAGTTGCCTTTAGCAACCAGTTAGTCCAAAGTGGTTGACCAAGGCAACTAGTTTTTGTCCGGCTTTTAACGTGCCTAATTCCCTTCCGAAGTCGGCGCTGTCCGGGTAGCTCCTGAAGCAAACGCATCCGTCAACGACATGACATGAACGTCCTTTTCCAGAGTGGCCGCTGAGGCCGTCGTCTGGAAGCGGATTGTCCGCGATTGGCCTGGTAGCAGATCGAAGAAATTGTCCGATGGCTGCACGTCGAGTTGCCCGAAATCCACATCCACATCGCGCGCCAGTGCGGACGAACTCAACTGCAAGGCTGGCTTTCCGTTTTCCGTCAGCCACTTCGCCTGGATCGATGCGGGCGGTAGATGCAGGTCTTTGAATGGCAGGAAATAAAGATTGTTTGTCGAAACCGGCTGGCCATCGTTCTCGCCCGAAATCAGCAATTCCGTATGCAGGAAAACCCGGCTGGGATCGGCCTTCTGAGCGGCTTCCAGATAGTCCTTCTGCACACTCGTCCATACCTGCGTTGCTGAAAGCGCGGCAATCTCGACAGGCACATCTTTCTGGGAGAGAACCTTGCCGTGGAAGTCCATCAACTGTAGCCGCACCGTTCCGTGGAACGGCTTCATCCTGTCGGAAACGACGGCTACCTCAACATTTCCGTTTCGCACGTGCGGACTGACGAGCACATCCTGATAGAAACGGCGAGCGTAATATTGCAGTGCTTTCCACCGACCGTAGTAATCCATGCTGGACCACGAAGCGACAGGCCAGCAATCATTCAGTTGCCAATATAACGAGCCCATCACATGGGGGCGGTTGCGGCGCAGATGTTCCGCACTCAGCTTAATGCCTTCCGCCTGCAGAACCTGACTGACATAGACAAAGGAAGGAAAATCCTTCGGCTTCGGAAATTCCCTGTCCATGTAGATCTGGATGAGCTGATTGCCTTCTGTATTTTTTTGATGTGCCAGCATCACCGGCGACAGCAGCGTGCGTTCTCCGGGTTCGGTAAACGTATCAATGGTCGCCATCGAAGGGAACGATTGGAAGCCATACTCCGTCATAAAACGCGGATATTGGTCTTCATACGCGAAAAATGGCGCCTGGCCATGCCAGACAGCCCAATAATGCGCATCGCCGTATTGGTCGTTATCATTTGGGGCTGTGAAGTTATTGCTGGGCGAACTGGGCCAGTAAGGCGTGCCCGGCGAAT
>JBDTBI010000451.1:0-3691 GCA_039924215.1 Acidobacteriaceae bacterium | reverse complement strand
AGGAAGCACTGGCCTCAGCAGCTGCGGCTGTGCTGGTCACTCCGCAACTGGCGGCAACCGTCTCCTCACCCGGAAAACCTTTGTTGCTGGTGCAGCAGCCGCGATTGGCCTTTGCCAAAGCGTGGAGATTGCTGATGGGTGCCAGCAACGTGCCCGGCGTGCATCCCACGGCAATTGTGGCCGCCAGCGTCGAGCTTGCCGAAGATGTTTCCATTGGGCCCTATGCGGTGTTGGGCGAGCAGGTGCGAATCGGCAGGCGGACTGAGATCGGCGCGGGATGCGTGCTCGCCGAAGGAGTTCAGGTTGGCGAAGATTGCAGGCTGTTCCCCCGAGTCGTGGTTTATGCCGGGGTCCAGATGCGAGACCGCGTGGTTGTGCATGCAGGCTGCGTGCTTGGGTCAGATGGGTTCGGCTACGTGCGCGATGCGGAGACTGGAGCGTACACGCTGTTTCCGCAGCAGGGCACGCTGACGGTTGAAGAGGATGTCGAAATTGGCGCGAATACCACCATCGATCGCGGCGCGCTGGAGGAAACTCGCATCGCGCGCGGAACCAAGCTCGACAATCTGGTGCACATCGGCCATAACGTTCGCGTGGGACGCAATGTCGTGATCGCAGCGCAGACGGGCATTTCCGGCAGCAGCGCCGTGGGAGATGGAGCGGTGCTGGGGGGCCAGGTTGGCATTGGCGAACATGCGGCGGTCGGCGAAGGCGTGATTCTAGGCGGGGGTGCGGGCGTGTTGAGCAAAAAGAAGCTGCGCGGCGTGGGCAAGATCTTCTGGGGACGTCCGGCACAACCTTTGCGGGAATATCTGAAAGGGTTGGCGGCAGTGGCGCGACTGACACGGAAGACAAAGAACCAGCATTAAGGGACCAGCCTTAACGTGACCGGCCTTGAGCAGAACCGGCCTTAGTAGATATGGAAATCGATCAAGATATCCATTCTGACCGCGACCGGACGTCCACCCAACGTCGCCGGCTTGAAGCGGTATTTCTCGACCGCCTCGAGCGCCTTCTGATCCAGGCCCATGCCCAGGTGGCGTATCACTCTCGGATTGCGCGGCATTCCTTTGGTATCGACCACCACTTCCACAATGCACTCGCCCTGATACTTCGCCATGCGAGCCTGATCGGAGAATTCCGGCTCCGGCGCAAAGATAGGCACGGGCGGGCGAACGCCGTTGCCTACCTGGTAGACGCCGCCGCCAAATCCGCCGCCGCTGCCAGGCCCCACACCCGCACCGGAACCAGAGCCGACGCCGCCGCTTGTGCCTGAGCCAATTCCACCGAAGCTGCCGGGACCATTGGAGGCAGGCCCATGCACCGTCGTGGTAGGAACTCCAAGGTTCGGCATCGCGCTATTCGGCATCTTGATTTCAGCAGGCATCACCACGGTCGGCTCGACGACAAGCTTGGGTTTGGGATTCCGAATGATCTCATCCGGAGGAACGATCTGGACTTTGGCGATTTTTGGCAGCTTGCCGGCGGGAGAATGCAGAACTTCTCGATCTCCGCCCCCGCCGCCTCCGCCTGCCGGCTTTGAGCTTGGCACAAACGGGGTGATATTGAACACCGGCGACTCAATAACCTGCGCAGCCATCGCAGGCTTTTTCTTGTGCCCAAAGATGAGTACCAAAATGACGGCGAACACTGCCGCGTGAATTCCAATCGACAGAAGGCTGGACATCCGGTCGCGCGGTTGCGCCATCGGATCCTGAACAGCCACGGCTTTCGATTCAAGCAGGAGCGGCGGTAGCTTGCGGGGAAAAAACAGGGCGCGGAAATCTTCACCGATACCGGCCCAGATCGATTTCTGGTGGAAGGGGTCAGGAACGTGAATTGGCTTTGACAGCAGTTGGAGCGCCGGCTGTCGCCGAGGGAAGAAGAGGACGCGAATGTTTTCCGTAAGCGAGCGCCACGAGGAATCTTCCGCCTCGAGCACATTCAAAAGAGGCGGTTGAGGCATCTCTATTGAATTGTCCGGCTCGATTTCAGGTGGTACCAGAAGCTGATTCGACATCCATTACCCTTGTCGGCCACTCGCGAGTGGGCACCCGCACCGCTGCCTGCTTCAATTATGCGGGATACAGGCCAAATTTGTCGTCTTCGCCCGGATCCTTCGCAATTTTCCAAGGCACTCGATTCAGTGTTTCTGACCGGCTGGCAGCATATTGGCCGAAATGGCTCTCCGAATATTGAAATCATACCGAATTCTTGAAAGCAATGACGACATCGGCGCGTCGCCCGACACATCCGTTTTGGTTCGATGGACATCGTGCAGTCGCGATTCCTTCTCTACGATTCGCATCGCCTTCTCCGCTGCGAAAGTAGGCGAGATTCCGATGACCTTTCCATGCACAAGAAATTCAACACAAGCGAGAGCCACAGACGACAGAACGCCGAAGAAACGGCAAACGATTTTCCTCAAAAACGATTATTGATTCTTCCGATTTTTCCCCATGCGGGTAACCACAGTAACCCAGAAACAATTTTTCCGGTTATCGAGAACGACACTGATACCCATAACGATAATGATTTAGACGCTTCACCGGGGAATAGGTTTCGCGCGTGGAGGAAACGCGAAGGCCAAAACATTTATCATAAGAAGGTATTCGCATCTTTGCTTCGGAGAAACACATGTCTGCTGGGCCGGATCTAAAGGCGACCCTGAACCTGCCGCACACTGAATTCCCAATGAAGGCAAATCTTCCGCAGAATGAGCCGAAACGGCTCGCCACCTGGGAGGATTCTCGCCTTTACGAACGGATTCGCGCGGCACGGAAAGGTGCGCCCATTTATTTGCTGCACGATGGCCCGCCGTACGCGAATGGCCCCATCCATCTGGGTCACGCGATGAACAAGTGCCTGAAAGATTTTGTCGTCAAGTCAAAGACCATGTCTGGCTACGACTCTCCGTATGTACCGGGATGGGACTGCCATGGCCTGCCAATTGAAATCAAAGTGGATGAGCAGCTTGGGCGAAAAAAGCTGGAACTTCCTCCAGTGGAGGTGCTGCGCGCCTGCCGTGAATACGCGCAGAAATATGTCGATCTGCAGCGCGCGCAATTTATACGGCTGGGAGTCTTTGGCCAGTTTGACCGCCCGTATTTGACCATGTCAAAACGGTATGAAGCCCGGACACTGGAAACCTTTTTCGAGTTTCTGGCGGCAGGGTTTGTCTACAAGGGATTGAAGCCGGTGTACTGGTGCATCCACGACCGCACGGCCCTGGCCGAAGCGGAGGTGGAATATGAGATGCACACCAGCCCCAGCATCTATGTCCGCTACAAGCTGACGAGCGATCCTGCGACACTAGACGCGGCGTTAATCGGCAAACAGGTGAATACGATCATCTGGACGACGACACCGTGGACGCTGCCTGCCTCGATGGCGGTCGCCTTTCATCCTGACTTTGAATATGTCGCACTGGAGTCCGACGGGCAAGTTTATATCGTCGCGGAATCCCTGAAGAATTCCGTTGTGGAGGCCACTGGGCTGCATTCTGCAACCGAGATTGCGCGGTTTCCAGGCCGCAAGCTGGAGCGCGCGACATTCCAGCATCCATTTTTAGACCGAAGCATTCAGGGCGTGCTAGCCAACTATGTGACCGCCGACCAGGGAACCGGCGCGGTGCACACGGCCCCCGCACATGGCGCGGACGACTTCTATACCGGCGTGTGGTATGGGCTGG
>JBDTBI010000450.1:0-4025 GCA_039924215.1 Acidobacteriaceae bacterium | reverse complement strand
GGGAAGAGAATCAGGCACGCGGAGATCGACTGCGACGACCGGAATGGAGATCCTTCGAGTGCCGGAGTGGGAGCCGTATCGCTGGCTGGTACATGGATTCAGCACACGAGCCGGAGGAGTGTCCACGGTGTATCGTCCGGGGGAGGACAACAGCCAGCAGAAGCCGCCCTGCGGCGAGCTGAATTTGGGATTCACCGCGACAGACAAGCGCGAGAATGTGATCCGCAATCGCGAGTTGTTTGTCCGGGCCTTGCTCGGCGACACGCCCAGAGGCAAGAAAGGTACTGGCAGAAAAAATACCGGAGAAACGCAACTGCGTCTGCTGAGGCAGATTCATTCCGGACTGGTGCATCGCGCGGAAAGCCATGACCCTACTATGCAGGAGGGGGCCGAAACGTCACCGCTCGCTGGGGACGGGTGGATCGCAACCGAGCCAGGCACGCTGCTTGGAATTCAGACAGCGGATTGCATTCCAGTCCTGGTGGTGGATGTACGGCAGAAAATTGTGGCAGCATTTCATGCCGGCTGGCGAGGAACGCTGGCGCGGATTGTGGAGCGAGGAGTTGGGCGTATGCAGGCGGAATTTAGCAGTCGCCCCGCCGACTTGACGGCTGCGATTGGGCCGGGAATCGGCCGCTGCTGTTATTCCGTCGGAGAAGAAGTACGGATGGAGTTTCGCTCGCAATTTCGTTACGCCGACGAGTTATTTCAGGAAGTGTTTGACCTGGATCCGATCAAGGAAAAATATCCCATGCTATTTTTGACCGCGCGTGCTCCAGGCCACAGCAATCTTGGGCCCAGCCTGCATCTCGACCTGGTCGAAGCGAATCGACGTCAGTTGCTGGATGCGGGCCTTGCGCCGGAAACGATCCACTCCCTGAACCTGTGCACAGCGTGCGATACGAAGCATTTTTTCTCGCATCGGGCCGAGCATGGATTTACCGGCCGCATGGTCAGTGCAATCGGTGTACGACCGTAATGCGTGTGTTTTTTTGGGAGATACCGCGGCCACACTCTTGTGGCGCCGTTCATGTGCTGCGGAAATGCGTGAAACAGCTCGATTTCCAGTTGATTCAGGCTGTTCTTTCGGAATACGTTACCCTATGGAAACCAGCCCCCGAGTGGCGTTAGCCGATACGTAGAATGCGGCGATTCTGACGCAGAAACCACGCCCTATCCGTAGAGCGGCGTAGGATCGCCCCCAATGCTCGACTGTCTCCTCCGGACAATCTTTAGGTTGTTCAGGATGCTGTGGGTCACGACAGCATCAAAACTGTACAGATCTCGGCATCTTCAGGAGGGAATATTTCAGGATGACTTGGCTACAGCGCAATCGGCGAAGCAACCGCTGGACAGATAAACTTCCGTCCATTTTTGTGGCTTGGTTGATCCTGTCCATTGTCGTGGCCTGCGGAGGCGGATCCAGTACCAATGCATCGCTTCCGATACAGACATCTCAGACGCCCCAAACCCCCCAAACGCCCCAAACCCCCCAAACACCCCAAATACCCCAAACACCCCAAACACCGCAAACACCCCAAACACCCCAAACACCCCAAACACCGCAGACACCGCAGACACCGCAAACGCCGCCGCCGCCCCCAACGCCTCAGGTACCGCAGAGTAAGCACGTTGTGATGGTGATGGAAGAAAACCAGGGGTATTCCAGTGTGGTTGGCAATCCCAGCGTTTGGCCAAATCTTAACCACTTGATCAGCCAGGGAGCTTTGCCGACAAACTATTACGCTGACTCGCATCCGTCGATCGGCAACTATCTCATGTTGACGACCGGGCAACTGTTAACGACAGACGATAGTTCGACGGCCGTCTGGAATGTAGACAACATTGCGCGTCGCATGCTGGCTTCGGGCGTCTCCTTCAAGGTGTATGCGGAAGGCATTGCTCAGGGCTATCTTGGTGGAAACACAGGGCCGTACGTGATTCGGCATGACCCATTTGCCATGCTCTCCGATATTGCAGACAATCCACAGGTAGCGAATGAAACCATCTATCCATTCACCCAGTTTGCCTCCGACGTGGCCAATGGTATGTTGCCCGAATACTCCTTTATTGTTCCGGACGTAAACGATGACTCGCACGATGGAACGCCTCAACAGGCGGATGCATGGTTGCAGATGAACGTGATCGGTCCTTTATCCAGCTACTCTGCCTTCGAGCCAGGAGGAGATGGAATTCTCATCGTGAACTTCGACGAAGCAGAAGACAGCGATAGTACCCACGGCGGCGGTCACGTTGCCGTGGTTCTGTGGGGGCCGAACGTGAAGGTTGGTTATCGGCAAGCATCGACCACGGTATATCAGCACGAAAGTATGCTGCGCACTGAGATGGAAGCGCTCGGTTTAGCGAATCCGCCAGGCGTTGCGGCTACAGCACCCTCTATGGCAGATTTCTTCGTTCAGAAGTAGCGACCAACGACCCGCGACACTGGCCCGCCTGCTCACCCCTGGAAGAAGCAATCGACATTTCAATTCTGAAATGTGAAGCCCCCAAATCCTGGCGACCATTTGATTTATGCTTTCCATGCCAAGTTCTCCATCCTCAGGGAGAACGCTTGCGTGAATTAACGACTCCACGAACGAGGAGGGAATCTTGCGTCGATTTGTGTTGTTTGTTGCTCTTGCATTCAGCTTCCCCGGATTTTGCGTCGTGCAGGCATCGCACAACGCGAGCGTCCCCGAAGGTATGTATTTGCAAATTGTTTCTCACAAATATTCATTGAATGACCCGGCCGTTCCCGAAGCGATCCGCACCTCTTTGAATAGCCCGCTTTCGCAGACTTTCAAGGATGCCCAGGGTAGGGTGTGGGAGGCCATGAACGACCGCTTGGTGGTGATCAGTCCTGACGATGGCCAGGAGCGGATGCTGACAGCCAAAGACGGCTTGCCGATTCCGTAAGTGAGCGGGATCGCCGGTGGACCGGATGGGGAAATTGTGGCTCGCCACTCCCGAGGGGTTGGTCCTGTTCGTGCCATCCGCAGCGCTGCAAAATCGGCGATGGTACTACTTCTGGGGCAAGCGCTATTTGAAGGACAACCAGGTACTCCAGGTTGTCGCCGGGAAGAATGAAGCGTGGATTCGTACTAAGGCGGGGATTTCCTTGATTGCGTTCGAGCCCTACACGCTGGAGAAAAAGAGCGATCTATTCCTGAGCAGAATACGGAAACGGTACGGCTATGTTTCCGGGTGGGATTTACTTCGACCCGGCGATCCGTCTTCGTTTCGGCTGAGGACGGACGATAACGATGGATTATGGACTTCAATGTATGTGGCTGCCGAATGTTTCCGCTATCAGGCAACGCATTCACCACAGGCGTTTCAGAACGCACGGGCTTCGCTGACGGCTCTTCTGCGACTGGTCTCCATCACCGGGATTCCAGGATTTCCGGCGCGCTCTCTCATCCATCGCGGCGACTATCTTCCTGCGGGTGGGGAATGGCACTGGACCTCAGATGGCCAGTGGAAATGGCAGGGCGACACCAGCTCCGATGAACTGGTGGGACACTTCCTGGCCTATTGGCTGGCATACAATCTGCTTCCGGATAACGGCGACCGTGCAGGGATCCGATCGGCTGTTTCCAGCATTGCCAGCGGACTGATCGAGCACAATTGGCAACTAATTGGGTACGGCGGGAAAGTCACGACATGGGGCAGGTACGATCCTGCCTATATGAAGATTTTGGTGCCCAGAGAAAGAGCGCTCAATTCACTGGAAATTCTCTCCCATATTCGGGTGGCGTATGCGATTACAGGAGATAAGAAATTTCTGGATGCGTACAACACGCTTGTGGATAAAATGGGCTACGCGAAGAATGTTCAGGCCATTGGAGACCGCACTGATCCGGTGAACATTAACTATTCGGATCACGAGTTGGCCTTCCTCTCTTTCTATCCACTGCTGGAGGCGGAGACCGACCCGCAACTACGCCGGCAGTACCAGGCGGCGGAGGCCAGTTTGTGGCATCGTGCCCGCAGCGAAAAGAATCCGCTGTGGAATTTTATCTATG
>JBDTBI010000449.1:0-8592 GCA_039924215.1 Acidobacteriaceae bacterium | reverse complement strand
AGGCCATATCGAAAACAGGAATCGAATGGGCTCTCAGACTCCATGTACGCCGCAATTCTGTAATTTCTCTATTATCCACGCTGCGATGCAGGTTAGACTTGCCTAGAAATTCCATTCCACGCCAGTGAAAGAGGACGCATGAATCAGGATTCAGCGAATAATAATCGGCAGAAGCTACTCGATATGCAGAGCAGGTCAGAGCTCCCCCTCGGCTATCGTCAAGGAATCATCACAGCGATCACTGTCGTACTGGGTTTCTCGCTTCTTTTCGTGCGCTACTGGAACTTTGAGTTGCCGGGACAGTGGACTGTCGCATCGGAATTTGTGGCCAACCTGCTCGGCCTTTCCATTTTGCTTCAATTTATCTCCTTATGGAGAGCACTGCGGGTGGCCGAGGACGAAATTCCCGCGTACAACCGCACCCTTCGCTGGTTCCTTCTATCGGTCGTCGTGCTGCTGCTTTGTCTGGTGCTATCGGCTCTGTCCTATTCCCATGCCCATGCGTGCGGAACGGCGTCGTAGGCGGATGTTGGAATCAACAGGGATAAAATCCTGGCACGTCCGACCGTCCGCGTTTGCAGGAGGGCTGCCTGCAAGCAATTAGTAAATCGGTGGTTCACCCTCCGGACGTGTCTTCCAGCGCCGATGCACCCACAACCATTGCTCCGGATAGAGTCGAATCACGTTCTCCAGCGCCGTAGTGAACATCTGTGTATTGGCTGCGGCATCCCGTTCCGTGTCGCCCGTCTCCACCAGTTGCAGCTCCGGCAGAAAATGCAGAACATACTGTTCCTCACCCGGCTCCCAGATCAGAAAGCCCGGCAGCACCGCCGCTCCCGTGCGCAGTGCGACCCGCGCAACGCCGGATGCCGTACACGCGCTGTGACCGAAGAAATCGACATACACGCCCTGCGGAGGCGTCATGTTCGTGTCCATCAGCACTCCCACCGTTTCCCCCGCATGCATGGCTGCCAGCAGGCCGCGGGCAAAATCACCCTTGTGCAACACGCGGTTTCCATGTTGCGTGCGAATGCCGTTTACGAGCCGATCGATCCACGGGTTATCGAGCCGGCGAATGACCATGCTCATCGGGTGACCGGCCAGTGAGTGGTAGAAACTCGATAGTTCCCAGGCGCCCAGATGCCCCGTCAGCACCAGCACTCCCCGGCCGTGCCGCTGTGCCGCCAGATAATGCTCCAGGCCTTCATAGCGGATAAACCTGTTTGCCCGCTTCAGGGTGGTGTGCGGCATGTGGCAAAACTCGGCAAGCTGCCAGCCCAGTTGCTTGTACATGGCACGAAGAACGGCTTCACGTTTTTCGGAGGGCTTTTCCGGAAAAGCCAGCGCCAGATTTTTCAGCCCCACCCGCCGCAGCCGTGGTGTAGCCGCATAGGCAAGCCAGCCAATGGCCGCCCCAACGGCCCGAGCCGCTCGGCGTGGAAGCAATCCAAGCAGGTGTAACAGAGCCCAGACCAGCGCGAATTCCAATCGTTGCCGCATGTGGAAGTTATGTATCATCTTATTACTGACGGGGACGGAATCGATGCCAGGGCTGCGGGAATCAAGCAATCTGGAATCGCGGGGCAACCGGCGGATAGATCCGGTACTCTAATGAGATTAAGTACGCATGCCGCGATGTGGCCTGCGAGTCTGGAGCATAAAAAATGGATACATGGAAATTTTGGATGGCATTTGGCGTGGGGGTGGCAGCCGGGGCGTCAGTGGCGCTACTGTATGCTCCACAGCCCGGAGACAGAACGCGCAAGCAGATCAAGCGCGGCCTGGAAGATGCGAGTGATCGCATCCAGAGTACGGCTGAAGATATCGGCGACAGAGCAGGGGAATACGGCAAGCACGCAGAGCGCGTGATTCGCCGTGGGCGAGAGGTTGTCGATGACACCCTCTCCAAGGCAAGCTCGGTGGCCAGCAAGGTATCTGGGTTTATTTAGAGAGTTACGTCGTGTCTCCTTTGCCAGCGGTGCAGTCATGGAATGCGTGATGCATCTGCTGAATCAGGTGCGGGCCGTGAGCCCACAAACAGCCATGAGGACTTTTGAATCATCAAGCCTCGGATTGGCTGACAAAAAGAGAAGCTCCGCCACGGCGGAGCTTCTCTTTTACTTGTGCGTTGATTTCTAGTTTTAGGAGAGCAGAATACCTTCTGATGCGCCTTCCGGGGTCCGTTCTTCGCCCTCTTTGGCTTCTTTTCCAATGGGCCGATAGAACAGTTGGTTGTTGTCCAGATACACCTCAAGGAATGCGGGCCGTTCCTGGATATTGCCGGCAATCAACGCTTCTGACAACGGATCTTCCACGTACTTCTGCAACGCCCGCCGCAGCGGTCGCGCGCCATAGGTCCGATCGACCAGGGTACGCTCCAGGATCCACTTCTTTGCGTCCTCCATCACAGAAATCGTGATGGACTTTTGCGCCAGGTTCACATTCAATTGTTGGACCAGCAGTTCCATGATCTGGATCAGGTCCGAATCGGTCAGCGCCTGGAAGATGATGATCTCATCCAGCCGGTTCAGAAATTCCGGATTGAACGTGCGCTTGACCTCGTTCTTCACCAGATCCTCGACCTTTTCTGCGATGTTGTCCTCCGTGTTGGATTGGAAGCCAAGGCCCTGCCGCTTCTGCAGATGCCGCGCACCAATGTTCGACGTCATGATGATGATCGTATTTTTGAAGTCGACCGTATTGCCCAGTCCATCGGTCAACTGGCCATCTTCAAACACCTGCAGCAGGATGTTGAAAACATCCGGATGCGCCTTCTCGATCTCATCCAGCAGCACCACAGAATACGGTGAGCGCTTCACGCGTTCCGTGAGCTGGCCGCCTTCTTCGTATCCCACATAGCCCGGAGGCGATCCGATCAGCTTCGAGACGGAATGCTTCTCCATATACTCCGACATGTCGAAGCGGATCAGCGCTTTATCGCTGCCGAACAGGAAATTCGCCAGCGAGCGCGCCACTTCCGTTTTGCCCACGCCCGTCGGTCCCAGGAACAGGAACGAGCCAATCGGCCGGTTCGGAGATTTGAGTCCCGCGCGGGAGCGGCGAATGGCCCGCGCCAATGCGGAAATCGACTTCTCCTGCGAAATGATCCGTTTGTGGAGTTCTTCCTCCACCCGCAGCAGCTTCTGGGTCTCTTCTTCTTTAATGGAAGTGACCGGCACGCCCGTCCAGCGACTGACGACATCTTCGATGTCCTCCCGCGTCACCACACCCGCGGTCGAATCATCCAGATGATATTTGTCGCGCAGTGCGCGCAGGTTCTCGCGCTCCTTGCGTTCTTCGTCGGAGTAAAACCGCGCCTTCTCAAATTCGTGGTTCGCAATCGCATTCTCCATGCGGTGCACGATGAACTTGATGCGCTTCTGGATCTCGGTAATTTCCTCCGGCAGGGAAGTCTGGCGCAGTTTCACGCGTGCCCCGGCTTCATCGATCAGATCGATGGCCTTGTCCGGCAGAAAACGGTCCGGGATATAGCGGCTGGAGTGGTACACCGCAAACTGGACCGAGTCGTCCGTATAGCTGACGGCGTGAAATTTCTCATAGCGATCTTTAATCCCCATGATGATCTTCACCGCGTCTTCCTCATTCGGCGGCGGCACTTTTACCGCCTGAAAGCGGCGTTCCAGCGACCGGTCCTTTTCAATCGACTTACGGTATTCCGCCGGCGTGGTCGCGCCGATGCACTGGATTTCTCCGCGTGACAGCGCCGGCTTCAGGATGTTGGCGGCATCGAGCGATCCTTCCGCCGATCCCGCGCCCACCAGTGTGTGCAACTCGTCGATAAAGATGATGGAATTCTGGTTCTCCATCAGCTCCTTCATAATCGTTTTCAGGCGTTCTTCAAACTGGCCGCGATATTTCGTGCCCGCGACAATTAGCGAAAGATCCAGGCCCAGCACGCGCTTGTCGGCCAGAAAGCTGGGAACGTCGCCGTCGGAGATGCGTTGCGCCAGCCCTTCGACAATCGCGGTTTTGCCCACGCCCGGCTCTCCGATCAGCACTGGATTGTTTTTTGTACGCCGGCACAGAATCTGGATCACGCGGTCCACTTCCTGTTCGCGGCCCACCAGCGGATCAAGCTGGCCATCCAGCGCGGCCTGCGTCAAATCGCGCGAAAACTCGGCCAGTATGCTGGACTCGCGATTGCGCGCTGTCTGCGGAGTGCGCTCCTGTGTAGTCTTTGCCAGTTCATCCCGCACGACGGAAAGCCTCAGGCCTCGTTCCAGCAATATCTCGGAAGCGAAGCATTTTTCTTCCCGCAGCAGTCCCAGCAGCAGGTGCTCGGTGCCGATATGTTTGTTGGACAGCCGCTCGGCCTCTTCCGCGGCGTAGGCAAGCACGCGCTTGCACTCATTTGACAACGGCAGGTCGACGGAGGTCGATACCTTCTCCCGAATCGTCGTATGAGCTTCAATCTGCTTGCGAATCGATTCAACCGAAGCATGGGACCGCAGGAAGCGGTTGCTAAGGGCTTTATCCTCGCGCAGGAGTCCAAGCAGCAGGTGTTCTGTTTCAATATAGGGCGAGCCAAACTGGCTGGCCTCGTAGCGCGCGAAAAAGATCACGCGCCGTGCTTTCTCTGTGTACCGTTCGAACATATTCCCTCCCTGGCTCATGCCGTTCCTGTGTAGGTTCCACGTGGAAATGCGGTACGAACTATTGGATGCCCCGGCATTTCGGAAGATGCATCTGCGTGCGTACCCTCTTCCGGGTTACTGTCGGTGCCGGCCAACTTCATGCAATCGGCCCTCATGCAGCCGGAGCGTACGTCCACAACGTTCAGCGATCTCCATGTTGTGGGTGACGAGGATGGAAGTTAACCGATGGGTCGTGTGCAACCGTTCGAGCAGGCTAAACACAGCTTCGGCTGTACGGTGGTCAAGGTTACCGGTGAGCTCGTCGGCCAGTAGCAGGCGTGGTTCCGTCACCAGTGCCCGTGCCAGCGAAACGCGTTGTTGTTCCCCGCCGGAAAGTTCCCCGGCAAGGTGATGCATACGTGCATTCAATCCCACTTCGCCCAGAAGCTTTTCTGCCTTGGCGTAGGCGGAACACCTGGGTTCCTCCCGCGCCAGCAGCGGCATCGCTACATTCTCCAGCGCCGTAAATTCCGGCAGAAGATAATGCAGTTGCCACACATATCCAATCTCGCGATTGCGAAATGTGGCAGCCTGCCCCGCGGTAAGGTTTCCTAGCCAGGTTGAGGCGCAGTATACGTCACCGGCTGTGGGACGATCAAGCGCCGCCAGCAGATGGAGCAAGGTACTTTTGCCCGCACCAGACTCGCCAACAATGGCCACCATCTCGCCGCGGCGCACCGTCAGGTACAGTCCGTCGAACAGGACCAGAGGCTGCGACCCGCTGCGATACTGCTTGCGCAGGTTGTTCACCTGCAGCAAAACAGTATCGTCCACGCCTGGATCGAGTGACAGAGGGGGAGCTTCCGCGCCCATCGCCGCGGGTGAGGGTTCGATACTATTGCTGAAATCGCTCACCATAATCCTGCCTCTATCATAGAACCCGAAATCAGGAATGAGTCGCGGTAGGTTGGCGATCGAGGATTGTTGTTTCGGTTGCGTGACCGGTTTCTTCCAGACCATCGGGTAGAAACATCGTGAATACAGTCCCGCTTTTGCCGTGTTTTTGGCTGCTTTTTACGGTAAGACGGCCTCCATGTCGCTCCACGATTCCGCGGGAGATCCATAACCCAAGGCCGGTGCCATTCAGCGTCTTGGTCGTATAAAAGGCTTCAAACACCCGCTTCCTGATCTCCGCCGGAATGCCCGGGCCCGTGTCCGCCACAGTCATGCGGACGCCCTTGCGCCCTGTTTCCAAATCGGTGACGTCGTGCGTCCGCAGCAGCAGGCGACCGCCGCGCGACATGGCATCCGTCGAGTTTGCAATCAAATTCGTCAGGACCTGCCGTATGTCATTTTCAAAGCACAGAATCCTGCGTGCCGATGCGAACAAAGTATGGACCTGGATCCTCAATGTGACCAGCCGGCCATGATACAAGTCCAGCACGGATTGGATTAATTCTGCCGTCCCGACCCGGGTTGGATTCATACTTTGGCGGCGAAAGCGCAGGCTCTGCGTGGCGATTTGCGACACTCGCGCCAGTTCAGTCTGGGCTGTTTGCAGGTAACTCCGCACCTCGCTCGGGAGTTCCGTGTGCTGGGTGGCGAGATACAGCAGGTTGGTGACCGCCTCCAGCGGGTTGTTGATCTCATGCGAGATGGAGCTGGCCAGCCGTCCCACCGCCGCCAGCTTTTCGCTTTGGATCAGCGCCATCTCTGCGCGCTTCCGCGCCGTAATTTCCAGTACGGCGGCGGTTATGGCGCGGACTGCCCCATCGGGCCCATATACAGGGGAGTAGTTGACCGTCCAGTAACGATGCTGGCCCGGGTGCGTTGACAGTTCGCCTTCGAGCAACTGGTTTGTAATCGACTTGCCCGCCGCCACCTGTTGAAACATTTCGCGCAATCCTTTCAGCGGCGCAATGTCCGTTATGGTTTTGCCCAGGATCTCTTCTATGGGCATCCCAATAGTTTTTGCCTGCTGATCGTTCACGCGCAAGTAGCGAAATTCCACTGGATCGAACAATGCCAGCCCGATGGGAGCCGTGCGATACACCGTCTCCAGCTCCAGCCGCTGACGTTCTGTTTCCTGCTGGCTCTTCTTCAGGGTGTCCAGCACCACCCGGTGTTCATGGATCTCTATACAGACGCCAAGCCAATACAACGTCTTGTCCTGTTCGTCACGCACCGGCAATCCGCGCACCCAGAACCAGCGAAACTCTCCGTCCGACCCTCGACGAATGCGGGTTTCCACCTCAAAGTCGATCCCGTGTGCCAGGGCGTCCATCCACGCCTCCAGTACCCCGGCTTCATCTTCCGGATGGAGCACGCTGCGCCAGCCGGCCCTGCGGCTGTCCTCCAGGCTCATGCCGATGTAGTCCAGCAGTCGTTGGTTGGCGTACGTCACCTTGCCCGGTGCATCCGCCATCAAAATCAGGTTCGGGTTCAATTCCGTAAGCGCGCGATAACGCCGCTCGCTTTCCTTTAACGCGTCTTCGGCCCGTTTGCGCTGTGTGATCTCCTTGAAGTAAGTGCCGACGCCGCCCTCAATCGGGTGGGCATTCACTTCAAACCAGGTGTCGTTAAATGGGTTGACGTGTTCCAGCCGCACCGGGATGCGCGTCTCCATCACGTGCCGATATTGCCGCTCCAGATCGGTGCCGATCAGATAGGGCCAAACCTCCCAGAGAGATTTACCCAGGAATTCCTCGGGATGTTTTTGACTCGCGATCGCGGCTTGAGCGTTCGCAGTGACAATTCGCCAATCGCGGTCGAAGGCCATATACGCAGATGGCATCGTCGAAGACAATTCCGCCAGCCGGCTCTCCGCACGTTGAGCGCGAAGCTGGTATGTCTCTTCCCCACCACACAACGCATCGTTCTCTTTTTGAGGTTCAGCCATGGCTTAGGCATGTCTACAGGTATGTCCACATACCCTTCCTGGTAGATGATTCTCGTGGGAAAATCGTTGCCACAGACCGCCGTATTCGGAGAGTGCGTGCATAAGTCTTTGAAAATCTGGAGCTAAATTAGGCTTTTTCCAATTCTTTTCGGTCCCACTTGCCTGCATCGGCTCCGGCTTCGTACGTGCTCTGTAGAAACTCCAGTAACGTCGCTCGCGGCGAGGGCGATTGTCGCACGTCGTCGTACATCAACAGAAATCCCTTCATCTGCGGATGGTAGAAAGCCTGCGCCGGGCGCACCGCCGCTTGCGCAAAACCGTCCGGCTCCGGTGCGGCATACGCATAAAAGGCGGAGTCATCCACTCCGTCCCCTCCCGGCCACCATCCTGCGCTCAGGACCTCATGGGAATATGCTTCCCGCGTGATCGGGTCAACGCCCGGTCGTTCCGGGGCCCTGCGTCCGGAAAAGCGAGTCACGGTTAGGTCGAAGCTGCCCCAGAAAAAATGCGATGGACTCGACTTTCCGATGAATCGCGCGCGGAATTCCTTGAAAACCGAATCAACGCTGACAAGGATTCTCCAGCACCGGTTGGCGGAATCCGCATCGTACGATGCATGCCGGGTATCCTCATCGAACGCAATCGGATCCGGGAATTCAACCGGCATCTTCCATATCTTCACTTCGATCCCCAGCGCTGTCAGCGCCTCCAGAAATTTCCGGTAGAACTCCGCCACGGACTGCGGCTGCAACGCAATCGTCTGGCTCGTGTCATGGTCGGTTTGAATGACCAATTTGTGATCGATAAAATCAAACTGGATTTCAAAAATTCCGCCTGCATACGGAATCGGGGAGGTCGTCAACCCCGTGGCATTGACATACAGCGGAACTTCCCACCAGTGGTTCAGCCGCGGACTTAGCGCCAGCCGTACCTTGCCCACGATCTGCGTCCACATATGCAGCGTGTCGTACGTGTCCTGCCAGGCCGCTAACGGAAGTTCCGGCCACTCCTCATGATCGGTGCGCGTAAGGATCGCAATCATTGGTCTCCTCCACCAATATGTGAGATGCAATCGGGCCGTGCCATACGATGATTAGG
>JBDTBI010000448.1:0-5838 GCA_039924215.1 Acidobacteriaceae bacterium | reverse complement strand
GTCATGTTGAAAGGCAGGCTGGCCTCCGGCTTCTGCGTGCCTGCATTGATCTGCGCATTTCCCTGGGTTGCCGCAAGCGCTAGAAATAGACCCACAATCACTAGCTGTTTCATTTCGTTTTCCTTCTGCGTACGGACGGATCCGGCGCTGGCAAATCTTTTTCACATCCTAATGTTTCTTCGTACAGTTCCTCGGGGACCTATTGGACGACAGCTTCAACGATACTCACCGGCGAAGCCGTCGGCACCACACGTATCATCCGGAAGCCGGCTTTGCCCAGCAACGCTCCGTACTCCGCTGCCGTCCGCTCCTGCCCTCCCGACATGCTCAGCATCACCATGTCGAGCATCTTGCCGGGATGGGGAGTGTCGCCGCTGGGCAGTACCATTTCGACCAGCAGCAAGCGTGCGTCATGGTTCATCACGCGGCGGCAATTGCCCAGGATGGTCAAGCATTGCCCTTCATCCCAATCGTGGATGACGTGCGACAAAATATAAGCGTCCGCACCCGCCGGCACACTCTCAAAGAAACTGCCGCCCTCGATCTGGATGCGATCCGTCAAGCCCCGTTGTTGAATCAGCGCCGGCGCATCCCGAACCACATGCGGCATGTCAAACAGAATGCCGCGCGGCCCCGCGTGATGGCCCAGAATTGTGGTCAGCATATTCCCCGTGGACCCGCCCACGTCGGCAATCGTCTCAAAATCCGAAAAGTCGTACGCCGCGGCAACTGCGGCAGGCTCCCTGCCGTGGAAGCCGACCATCGTGTCGTTGAACAGAGACGCCTCCGCCGGGTGGGCTGCCAGCCACTCGAACGCCGGCATGCCAAAGGCCTCCTGGAATCCCGCCTCTCCGGTTTGGACGGTATACAGCAGATGATCCAGCGCCCTCGATGTAAATTCGCCCCCCAGGATTATGGCGGTTGCGTAGCCCGGCGTGTCGGACCTCAGCAGTGCGCCCAGCGGCTGAAGAGAAAACCGCTGCGTCGCGTCTTCTGTGAACACACCCAGGCTGGAAAGCGTCCGCATCACGCGATACAGCGACCGCGCATCGGTCGCGGTCAGCCGCGCCAGCTCCTCAGCCGTCTTCGGCCCTTCGACCAGCAAATCGGGCAGCTTCAACGTCGCCGTCAGGTGAATCAGGCGCGATACAAATTGCGCCATGATCATTTCGATCAGTTGGGCTTCCGGTGGCACAGCTCCGGCCTTCGTCGCAGCAACTTCAGACATCTCGTTTTCCCTTCGTGTTGGAACGAATCCAGTGTAGCGCCTGCAGGCGCGGGTTCCCGAAGCACGGGTCCAGTGGGCGAGGGTTCAGAATGGGTCCCCGCCGTATCATAAAGGGTGGAAGACCTCTCATCCATGAGGCGCGAAGCCGCCCAGAAACGGACCCCGCAGAAAATCCCTGCATCAGGAACGCCCGCAGCAGGAACGGTCGAGTATGCGCGCACCTGCCACCGCCACATGGCGGGATGGTTTGGTGTGGCCATCACGGACGCCCTGGAAAAAAGAGAGATTCTGGTCGTCGAGGATGCACACTCGTACCGCGTGACTCCCGTTGGCATCCGCTGGTTCGAAACTTCCATGGGCATCGTTGTCCCCACCCCCGTATCCAGCCCAAAGTCCAGCCAAAATAAAATCGCGGTTCGATGTCTGGACGGAACAGAACGGCGGCCTCATTTGGCGGGATGGCTTGGGCGTGCTCTGTACCAGCGATTCCTCGAACGGAAGTGGGTCCTTCCCATCCAAGGGAGCCGAGCACTTCGCGTCACATCGCAAGGCAAAACCCAACTCGGAAAATTGTTGGGGCTGCCACCGGCATAGCCCGGCGCGCACCCCCCCAGAAGTTGACTTCCCATTCCTGATCAGACCTCGATAAGTGACTCGGCGATTTGGCGATAATAGAGGCATGTGTGGCGACAGAACGAGCGAGGACGGGCGACCATCGACGAGATGCGGGCCATGACCCTGATGATCCTTAAACCGACGAAGCAGGGAAGCTTTAGCCAATCACCCATTTTTCGGCCTTTATGAGCTGGAGCAGCCCCATAACCGTCATCTTCAGTTCGGCACATACATCTGGAATATTCGGGCGAGAGAGAGAACCGGTCGGTTTTTCGTCGGTCACAAGCTGCAATCCCTCTACGCGTGCCAGGGCGATCACGAAGGGATCAGCAGACGTGCGTAGCTTCTTTTCGCCCACCAGACGCGGAAAGCGGGCGAGGATCTGCGCCGCCTCAACTTGGTTGGCGTCGTCCAGCTCACGAAACATAACCTTGTGCAGCTTCAGCCACGCATGAAGTTCATCGGAACGTTTTTTGGTTTCATGGAACACTTCGACAGGCGCTACTAATCGGCCCTCGTTAACAAGGGCTTCCATTTTCGTCCAGAAAGCAGGAAAGTTCTCGATTGGGTATCGTTCTTGCCACGCAGCAATAAGGGAGCTGGTGTCAGCGCAATAGATCATTCAGTGCGGTTAGTCCGCCGCTTGAAACGCAGCCCTTTCTAGCGCGGGAATGTGTTTAACCTTCGCACCGAGATAGTTCGAAACGTCGTTCAGCGTGATGCGCTGATCGTAATAGCTGCGCAACACAAGGCGCGTGAAGCCTCGCCCGTTCCAGCTCATCAGTAAGATCGGCCGCTTGATTGGGATAGGTTTCTTCTCCGCCATAGCCTTTGTGGCGGCAGCTTCCGCGTATTCGTCTTTGAACCTCCTCCTTTGAGTTTTATAAAACTCCCATGTTGCGCGGTTGAGGGTGACCAGGCGCAACAGCAGCGCCTCGCGGCTCACACCAAGACGTTTGCCGATTGTCCGCAGCTGATCATCATCCCATTTGCGCGCGCCAGCCGCCCTTACCTCAGCAAACGACAGCATCATGCCGCGCGGCATGAGTGCAGCCGCCGCAACGGCGTCACAGAAACGCTCCGTTTTTTGCTCCTCACTGTTCGAGTTGAAATCCGTGCCGTTCGATATCGCACTTTCACCGAGCAGAATGTGTGTCAATTCATGGATCAGCGTGTAGCACTTCCCGCCCTGGCTGTAGTCCTTACCGTTGACGACGATGACCGGCAGAACATCCCGCGCGATGGCAAAGCCGCGCATTTCATCCAGATCTACGCTGTAATGCGGGCCGCTCACTACGAAAACGAGAATCCCATGCTCCTCGATGCGGCGGCGCCAGAAGTCGAACGCGCGATCCTGCCGGGCAGCTTGCATCTGAGCGTCGGCATGGATGCCAAGAAATTTACGGATAGCTTCGCCAACGGCTTCAGCATCGTTCCCTAGCTTTGTTTTCAGGGCCAAGCCTTGCACCGTTTCGCGCAAATCGTCGTGGAGTTCAAGCGCGAGTTCGCGCCGCTCATACGCGTTGCGGATATGAAAGGCCAGATGAGGCGATATGCCACCCTGCGAAGTGTCCGGCAAACGGCGAAAATCTCGCAAGGGCGCGAAGTCGGTTGGCGGCTCAGGCAAATAGAACACGGCGAGGGGAAAGTGATATTTGGCGGCGAGAAGGCGGAGCTGGCTGAGCGTCGGCGCATCGCTCCCGGCTTCCCATGTCTCAATCTCATCGACAGTGACGCGAGCCGCTTTCGCAGCATCCTCGACCGTCATCTTGGCGCGGTTGCGGGTCCAGGTCAGCAGTTCGGGTTTGACTAGCGCTTTTGTTGCCATGGTGAATGTCCGCTTCCCTCTTAAGGGTAAGTTAATTCACGATATCGCGTTTGCGGTGAACCTGAGCGTTTCCCTAACGGGCCGGTCTCTAATCGCTAACACTCCCCACGCCTAAAATTGTGAAGTGACGAGTGATTGCCTATGTCAACTGGCGATAACAGGGCAAATCATTCATCCACGTTAGTTTTGAACGCAGCGTACGGGTTAATATCGGTGAAACGCCCATCTCCTCGTTTACTTCTAGTTCATCGCCTATTCGGAAACGGACCAGTCCCTTGCTCCTTTAGCCCTCCCCCTTCTGCCTCTTTGCTACACTGCCAACACCGGGTCGAACCGCAGAGAGCATGAACCGCAGACAGCATGAAACTTGTCGAACTGGATCGAATCTCCAAAGCCTATGACACCAAAATTGCTGTCCATCAGCTGAGCCTCCAAATCGAGGCGGGAACCATGTTCGGTCTGCTGGGGCCGAACGGTGCAGGCAAAACCTCCACCATTCGCATGATGATCGGCATCACCCTGCCGGACTCCGGTACGGTCAACCTGTTTGGCCGGCCCTTCACGCGGAAAGACCTGCCCCGCGTCGGCTACCTGCCGGAGGAACGCGGCCTCTATAAAAAGATGAAGGTGCTGGACCAGCTTGTCTTTATGGGCCAGTTGCACGGTCTGGATACGGCGCAGGCCAAAGCCCGCGCCCACCAATGGTGCCAGCGATTGCAGATTCTGGATGCGCTGGGCCTCCGGACCGAAGAGTTATCGAAGGGCATGCAGCAGAAGATCCAGTTCATCTCCACGTTGCTGCACGAACCCGAGTTGATCATTATGGATGAGCCCTTCTCCGGCCTCGACCCGGTGAACACGCAATTGTTGCAGGACGCGCTGGTGGAGCTGAAAAACGCGGGCAAGGCCATCCTGTTTTCCACCCATCGCATGGATCAGGTGGAGAAGCTGTGCGATTCCATCTGCCTCATCGATGGTGGCCAAGCCGTACTTTCCGGCGGCATGCGGGAAGTAAAATCTCGCTATCCGCGCAACCACGTCGTTATTGATTTTGAAGGCGACAACTCCTTTTTGCAGCATCCCACGGTCGCGGACTACAAGGCCTACGGCGGCCACGTTGAGGTTCGCCTGCACGAGGAGGCCGATGCGCAGGAACTGCTGCACGCAGCCTGTGCGCGCGCCAAAATCTTTAAGTTCGATCTGATGGAGCCGTCGCTCGAAGAAATCTTTATCCAGACCGTCGGGAGGCCGGCCCATGCGTGAAGCGCTGCTGATTGCAAGACGCGAATATCTGGAGAATGTCCGCAGCCGGGCCTTCCGCGTCAGCACCGTCCTGATCCCGCTGGTGTTTGTCGCCATCTTCGCCATCAGCGCGTTACCCGGAGCGATGCCCAGCACAAGCGGACACATCGTGGTCGCATCGAATGACCCGGTGCTGGCCAACTCCACGCGCATGGAATTGCTCCGGGAAAACGCATCCAAGGGCGATCAGAACAATCTCAGCGAAACCAGCAAACTGCAAGGCGGGTCGTCACAGATTGTAGTCACCGTGATGGCACCCGCGATGGAAAGCGACTTGACAGCGTTGAACAGCCAGGTGAAATCGAAGGCCATCGACGGCTATCTCTGGCTGCACGTTGTGCCGGGTAACGCGCAGCCGGAAGCGACCTATGTATCCCGCAGTTCGGCGGACTTTCTTGGCGCGGGCAAGATGCGGACTGCAATCGGCAACGCGCTGGTGCGAGAGGCCCTGATGCAGCACGGAGTAGCCAGCGCCCAAGCCGATGTTCTGCTGCACCGGGTCAAACTGAACACCCGGCAGATCAAAGACGGCGAATCGGTCGCGTCCGACACCGGCAAAAGCTTCTGGGGCGCGTACATCATGGCCTTTGTGCTGTACTTTGCCGTCGTCTTTTATGGCATGAACGTGGCCCATTCGGTGGTGGCGGAAAAAACTTCGCGCGTCTTTGAGGTGCTGCTGGCAACGGCGCGTCCGGAATCGCTGATGGCGGGCAAGCTCCTCGGCGTGGGTGCGGCGGGGCTGACGCAGATGGCCGTCTGGATCGGCGCACTGCTCGTGCTGGGCGTCACCGCACTGGGCGGACAAATTGGCCAGGGCGGCCTGGCTGTCTTCGGCATTACGCCGATGCAACTCATCTTTTTCGTA
>JBDTBI010000447.1:0-3869 GCA_039924215.1 Acidobacteriaceae bacterium | reverse complement strand
ATTGACAACGTCTTCCCCGGCGGCAATTCCCCATTCCAGCCGACTGTGTCTGTCAACGACGTCGACGTGGACAATCCAGGGGTCAACATCACGACCGCTGTAGAGCCCGCGATCACGTTCACCAGCGTGTCGCAACACATGATTCCTCCGACTAGAGTCAACTGGAACCTCGCGATCCAACAGCAGCTTCCGGGACACTCGACCGCAACCATTGCCTATGTGGGAGCTGTCGGAAGGCATAATTGGCTTGCCCATGACATCAACCAGGTGCCAGCCGGTACCCTCACCAATCCGGCAAATCACGGCGTTCCCTTGGCAGCCCTTCGTCCTTACAAGGGCTTCAACTTTATCGATGTGGAATATAGCGGAGCGAACGAGTTGTTCCACTCGCTGCAGGTGTCCTATCAAAAGCACTTCGGAGCCATCTCTGAAGTGGGTGTGTCCTATACTTGGTCGAAGGATATGGATAGCGGCTCCAATTACCACACCATTGTCCCCAATACGTACAATACAAGCAACCTGTGGGGCCCATCGGAATACGATAAGCGCAATGTCCTCACCCTTAACTGGGTGTACGCTGTTCCGCTCTTCCAGGGGCAGACCAACCTTGCAGGGAAATTGCTGGGAGGCTGGGTAATTACCGGCAGCGGTCAGTTACAGAATGGCTCTCCCTGTTCTGTTGGAGCCGGCTCCAATGACTATGCGGGAGTGGGCGAATCTGGCAACTTTAACTGCCAAACCGGAGTGGGCCAGTTCTGGGTACAGAACGGGAAAATTAGTTATCCTCACAAATTTGCGGGTACCACCGGTGCCAAGTGGTTCAATACCACGAACGGCAGTACCGCCATATGGACGGCGCCGCCTGCGGGAACATTCAACCTGCAGAAGCACATCCGCGATAACGTATACTCTCCTGGCATCAATCAGTGGAACCTGGCATTGATTAAGACGTTCCGCATCTACAAGTCAAATGAGGTCCAGTTCCGTGCGGAGGCGTACGACGTTCTGAACCATGCTGACTGGAACGGTGCCAACTACAACCCAACGTCCTCCACCTTCGGAGAAGTGACAGGCAAGGGTGACCAGAGCCGTAACCTTCAGCTCGGGTTGCGCTACCAGTTCTAAATCGCAATCTCAACGGCAGCGGCACAGCGCGAGTTGTGTCGCCGCAGAACTTCTTCGAAGCTCCCGTCCAGCGCAAGCTGGACGGGAGCTTTTTTCTGTGTTCCACCTTGCAGAATGAATTCTCCTGCCATCGAGCCTTATAGCAAAAGCCCTAAGCTAGGCGAGCCATACGTTGCACCGCGCCGGATTGGCAGCGTAGTATACGAGGGTACTTTGAAATCAAAACGATACGATACAAGAAAATCCATAGTTCTTTTTAAGGGAAAAGCATGACGGATGCAGGCGGGGTATCAAGGAGGGATTTCCTTGTTGGCGGGGCTACGGCAATCGGGGCATTCGCAGCACCGGACGTCCTGGGACAGACCGCCGCTTCCACGGACGGATCCCGCCGCGTGCTGCATATCATTGGCTATTCGCATATTGACGCCGCATGGATGTGGCCGTGGCGAGACGGTTCGAACGTCGTCCTCAACACAGTTCGCAGCGCCCTGGATCGCATGAAGGAGACCCCGGGCTTTCACTACAGCGAGTCGTCGTCCATCCATTACAAATGGGTTCAGGAAGCCTATCCCGCTATGTTCGCGGAGATTTTACATCGTATCCGTGAAGGCAGATGGGAGGTGGTGGGCGGGTGGCCGGTCGAAACTGACTGCAACATTCCTTCTACAGAGAGTTTTGTCCGAAGCTCACTCTACGGGAAGCAGTATTGCCAACGGAATCTCGGAGTGGACGTAAAGATCGGATTCAACCCCGATTCCTTCGGGCATGCAGAGGGACTGCCGACCATCTTGAAAGAGGCCGGGTACAACTACTACGTCTTCATGCGCCCGCAGCCGGAAGAGCGGTCTCAGGAGAATACCAGTGCGAAGCATCCGACGCCGCTCCTGTTCTGGTGGGAGGGCCCGGACGGCTCCAGGGTATTGGCACTTCGCATTTTGCATTCCTACGACAACGCGGCGAAAAACATCCCGAAAGTCGCCGATATCAGCTTTGCTCCCGGGTTTACCCACGGAGCATTTTTTTGGGGCGTCGGAGACCACGGCGGCGAGGTGACGAAAGAGGAGATTCGGCAGGTACTTGAGCTCCAGAATGATCCCAGTTTGCCGGAGCTGCGCTGGAGTACGGTCCAGGAATTCTTCACTGCTGTGGAATCTTCGCCAGGCATGGCAAACTTGCCCGTTGTTCGTGGGGGGCTCCAGCATCATGCGCGTGGCTGTTATTCCGCCAACGGCGATGAAAAGTACCAGAACCGCAGGGCGGAGCGCTCGATGGTGGAAACGGAGAGCCTGGCGTGGCTGACCGGTGTCACCCTGAAGCGGCCCTATCCCAAGCCTGAATTTGAAAATGCGTGGTGGAACATTCATTTCAACCAGTTTCACGATCTGCTGGCTGGATCGGCGATCTATTCGGACTATCAGGACGCGCGCGACGGGTTGGGAGCGGCCTGCCAGACTGCCACGGCCACGAAAGTCGAGTCGCTGGAATCGATTGCCAAGCAGGTGGACACCAGCAAAGCGAAAGGCGCGCTTGTCTTTGTCTTCAATCCGCTGCCATGGCCGCGTAGGGCATTGCTGCAATATATTTTCCATCATCGAGATTCGCCTATCACTTATCTGAAAGCGCAGGATGGCACGAAAATCCCCGTTCAGACGTGGCCTTTTCTGTCAGCCTGGGTGGATCTTCCTCCGTTTGGGTATCGAGTCTTCTCTGAAGAGTCGGATGACGCTCTTCCGCCGGCTCCATCCTACGGAACATCGATTACGATTTCAGACAACAGCTTTGGCGTGACCTCTCTCAAAGTCGAAGATGGCGCGGAGCTGCTGGCCTCTCAGATCGGCCTGGTGGCGATCAAGGATGACAGCGATACCTGGTCACATGGTGTCGATCATTTCTGGGATGAGATCGGCCGACCATCGTTTGTTTCGTCCGAGATGATAGAAGATGGGCCCGTGTTGCGGCTCCGAACTCAGCGCCTGCGCTGGCAGGAATCGGATATCGCAGTCGACATCTCAACCTTCCCCGGATTGGATATTGTCCGGCTGCATTTTGTCATCGACTGGCGGCAGCATCATCAGATTCTAAAATTGGAAATTCCCACCGCGATGGCCGATCCAAAGGTCTTTGCCATGGTCCCCGGTGCCGTTGCGACATGGCCTACGAATGGCTACGAACAGCCCTACCACGACTGGGTGGCGGTTGAAGGCACACTGCAGGGCAAGGACTACACCGTAGCGCTGATGAACAACTGTACCTATAGCTACGATTGTCAGAAGGGTGTTTTGCGCACCATTCTGATTCGGTCTGCCGAGTATGTGAGGCTAAATAGCCAAAAGCCTCAGCGGGCGAGTTTGGATGCCTGGCAGGACCAGGGTCGGCAGGAGCGAACCTTCTGGCTCGTGGGACGACAGGGAAAGTACACGGACCTGAATCTGGATAGGCTATCCAATGAGTTGCAGATGCCCACTGAATATGTCATGGATTCGAGGCACGGCGGAAAGGAACCCTGGGAGAAGTCGTATCTGGAGATCAAGCCAAGTAGTGTCTCGGTTGTGGCCATCAAGCGGGCGGAAAACTCCGATGCGATGATCGTCCGGTTGCAGGAGCGCGCCGGAAAACATACAACAGCCCATCTTGAATCTGCGCTACTGCGCTTGAAGAGCGATGTGGCGCTGAAGCCGTGGGAGCTGAAAACTCTCCGCATTGAGACCGTCAAGGACGCGCCGGCTCAGGTACGGGCCGTCTCT
>JBDTBI010000446.1:0-5877 GCA_039924215.1 Acidobacteriaceae bacterium | reverse complement strand
CTAAAGGATTTTCACTGTTACTGTAGTGCTGACTTCCTACGATCCCACCCTAGCTTCGCCAGGATGGGGCACCCGAAAACATTCCACCATCTGTGAGAATGCCCTAAAGGATTTTTCCCTGTGCCAGGTCGCGAATGAATTTGCGATCGGCGGCGAGAAAGTTATAGGCGGGCAGGTCGCGCAGCTCCGCCCAGCGCATGTCCTGAAAGATGCGATTCTGGAATTCGCCCTGGAAGTGATAGACGGCGAAGAAGCGCAGATGGATGGAGCCTCCGTTGCGATAATTGTGCTGCAGCTCTGCAATGTAGGGGCCGATGCTGGCATCGATGCCGAGCTCTTCTTGCAGCTCTCGACGCAGCGCTTGTTCGGGAGTTTCGCCGGGCTCGATTTTGCCGCCGGGGAACTCCCACTGCAGGCCCATTGCGGTGCCGGCCTTGCGCTGGCAGATGAACACTTCCTTGTCACGTAAGATGAGCGCCGCAACTACGGCACGCATGCGAGGTTTTTCCTGTGGGTCTTCAGAAGGGGATTCCATCTCCTCACTAGGATAAAGACTTATGACGGCTTCTGTGAATGCAGGGACGAAAAAAGAGGATGATGCGCGGAAAAGAAATTTGGATGTATGGCCCGAAGTGAGATGACTACGCAGGAAGGCAGGGAGGAAGATTCGCATCGAGACCGGCGTGGCTATTCTATTTCGCCAGTCAATCCTGCTTGACCCCAGTCAATCCTGCTTGACCCCAGTCAATCCTGCTTGGCCATGGTCTCAGGCGTGGGTTGGGCCTGGATCGGTTGGGCCTGGCTGGAAGATCGGCCATCCCTTTGCCGTCGCAAGCTCAACCAGAGCGGCGGTAGGATTGACGGCAAATGGGTGCGCAGCCGTCGCAAGCATCGCGGCATCGTGGATGGAGTTGCCGAAGACTGCATCGGGATGCGCGACGCCATGCCGCGCCAGGGATTCGGCCTTGCCTTCATCGGTCGGTATGTCCAGCAGTTCATCGGTGATGCGCCCGTCGACGACCCGCACACGCGCCGCAAGCACGCGCTCGGCGGGAATGCCGAAGTGCTGCATGGCGTCCTCAATCAACCAGCTGTTGGTGGAGCTGACCGCCCAGAGCGTCGCGCCGCGTTGCTGCAGCTGATGGCAAAGCTCGCTCATCTCCGGGAAGATGTCTGGGCGAATCCTGGTATCAAAAAACGTATGCGCGGCCTGCCGCAGTTCCGTCTCGCGCAGGTCGCGATAGATTTGCACCATTTCGCCACAGATGGCGAGTTCGGAGACTTCTCCGCGCAGATAGGCTCGATACCGCGCATCGATCCAGTCGCAGACCTGGCGGGAAAGCAGTCCGGACTCCATGGACCATTGCATGAAACCGACCCCGGCGTCCCCGCTCCAGAGCGTGCCATCGCAGTCGAACACGGCAACGGAGGGTTGGGCGGCGTCAATGAGACGGAAAAATTCAGAAGAGGTGACGGTGGGGATTTTGCGGGATATAAGTTCTTGTTCCAAATCAAGCGACCTTTTAAGGAAATATATAGAAAAATTGTGGAGAGCCGGACAACCTTCAATAATATTTTAACCTTTAACATCTAAAATGTTGCGTCGATCCGGTAGCCAGCGTGGATCGAACATCAAGAGCGATGGGAGGGCGTTATGTCTGAGCAATCCATCCAGCAATAGATCGATCCGCTGAAGGGTTCTTTTCGAGGAGAGCTGATCCAACCTACGGACACCGCCTATGAGTCCGCTCGCAAAGTCTCCATCGCAATGATCGACAAACATCCGCTGGTCGAAATCAGTAATAAGTGCGACCCGCAGAACTTCTTCCGAGTCCATCAAAACATTCGATCGGCTCAGCGACGCTCAGGCGGCTACCAAAGACATTCGTGCCTCGGATTTCCGAACCGCCTCCGGATCGATACCGGCGCTGGCTTGGGCGAGATACGAAGTTTTGATGGCATGCCGGCGCGCATCCAGCACCGTTGCCTGGACGCAATGTTCGATCGCGACGCCGCATACGTCGAGGGTTTCCACTTTGTTTTCCTTCAGGAATTCAAGCAGCGTCTGCGTCCCGATATGTCCAGTGAACGCGCTCAGTCCCTCGCGCTCGTCATCGGTTCCCTTGAGCAGCATGTGTGCCCCCTTCGGGATGTAAAGCCCCGGATGCAGCTCCGCCCCCTTCGACCCCTGGACGCAATGCCCTGGCCAGATGCCGCCGTTGCGCGTGAAGGATTGATTGCTACGTGTGTGCCAATCCTTGGTGAATACAAATTGGACATTCTGTCGCGATTGGGTGATGAGTCGATTGATGACAGGGATCAATTGCTCGGCATGGGGAACATACAGAGCCCCGTTTGGGTCTACAAAATCATTTTGCATGTCCACGATTAACAGAACATGGTTGGAACAGTTCTCTTTACGAATCGCCCTGAGCACCATCAACTCCGTGAAACGAAAAATATGAGTGCACGGCCGCTTAAGCACCGGTCACGATCTATTTACCTGAGATGAAGAATGGAGGGATCGAGATGCAAAGGTCGGGTCATCCAGATGCATGATTTATCCAGGTGCAGGAATAAGTCCGGATGCAATCTTGCGCTAGCTGGCGAAGTTGATTCCGCGACCAAGAGTTCCGTCGATTGCGGTAACGGATGTCCGATAATTTATTCAGGCGAGGCAGCGCGTGGAAAGGAATCGCAATCTCGATCTGGTTCAGGACTATCTGACGTATCTGCGCGTCGAGAAGGGACTTCGTCCGCTTACGTGTGAGGCGTATCAGCGGGATCTGTTGCAGTGCGCGGAATATCTGGAAGGCACAAACAGTTTTCTCATTTCTGCAAAACATGAGGACCTGGCGGGGTTCATCGCCCATCTGCAGGCGCATCAGGTGGAGGCGCGTTCGCGCGCGCGCAAGCTTTCCTGCCTGCGCGGCCTGTATCGCTGGCTGCTACTCGACAAGCGCATTGCGTACGACCCCACAATCCATCTGGAAACGCCGGCGGGCTGGAAGGTGCTGCCCAAGTCGTTGTCGGAAGCCGAAGTAGTGGCAATGATTGGCCAGGTGGGACAGCCAGCTGCGGGAAGCAGCAGCGAAGATGCGAGCAACGCTTTACAAACGCTGCGCGATCGGGCCATTGTGGAACTTTTGTATGGCGGAGGCGTGCGGGTGTCAGAACTGGTCGGCCTTGCCGTTGAGGACGTTTCTCTCGATCAGGGGCAAATGCTGGTACGCGGCAAAGGAGACAAAGAGCGCATCGTGCCCATTGGGGAGCCTGCGGTCCGTGCGCTTCGCGAGTATCTGGAACTTGGCCGGAGTCGACTGCTGCGCAAGTCGAATGTACGGCAGGTATTTCTATCGCGGCGCGGGCAGTCGTTGACACGGCAAACAATATGGAACCTGGTGAAGCATTTGAATCGTCGGGCCAGTCCGCACATGCTGCGGCACAGTTGCGCCACCCATATGGTGGAACATGGCGCCGACCTACGCACCGTGCAAACGCTGCTGGGCCATGCGGACATTGCCACCACGCAGATCTATACGCACCTTGCGCTGGGCAGGTTGAAGGCTGTGCATCGCGAACATCATCCGCGAGGACGGCGGATGCAGACGCCTGACGATTTGTCGCAGACCCAACCCTCGGACCAAACAGCATGAAAGTCGCTCGGTCTACTTTACGGGCAGTTCCCATTGAAGCCAACAGCGGACTTGAATCTTGCAGCCCTGCGAAGGGTGTCCCCGTTCCACAAGCGCCGCACATCCTTCGATTGATTGCGCAATACATGACGGTCCTGACGTCGGAGCGCGCCGCTTCCGAGCACACGGTTCGCGCCTACCGGAGAGAACTCGATTCCTTTGCCTCATTTCTGGCGAAACGTTGCGGCAGCGGCGTTATGCCTGCGCAGATTGAACATCCTGTCATCCGCGAATACCTGGGAACGCTGTACGAAAAGAATCTGTCGAAGCCTTCCGTGGCACGGGCTCTGGCGGCCATACGTTCCTGGTTTGGGTGGTTGGCGCGAACCGGGCATATCGAACAGAATGCAGCGCGGTTGGTCTCAACGCCGAAACTGCCCAAACATTTGCCGCGCGTACCGGGCGCGGAGCAGCTGAATCAGGCGCTGAATGGAGTCGGTGCGGAAACGGCGTGGCCGGAGCGAGATCGCGTGATTCTGGAGCTGCTGTATGGCTGTGGCATTCGGAATGCTGAACTGGTGGGGCTGAACCTGGATGACATCCAATGGGGCAATGAGTGCCTGCTGGTGCGCGGCAAGGGGCGCAAGGAGCGGTACGTGCCTCTGGGCGATGCGGCTGCAATCGCCATCCGCGCCTATCTGCCGCAGCGAGCCCACAAGCTGACGGCGGCAGGTCGGCCATCCGAGGCGCTGCTGCTGAATGCCCGATTGCGCGGCGATGGACGCCTGACGACACGCAGCGTGGGCCGCATTGTGAAGCATCTTGCGCTTTCGCATGGCCTGGCTGCGGACGTGCATCCGCACACCCTGCGTCACGCTTTTGGCACGCATATGCTGGAGGAAGGCGCTGACCTGCGCGCGATTCAGGAAATTCTGGGCCACGCACGGCTTTCCACCACGCAGCGCTATACCCATCTGACTTCCGGCCAGGTGGCGGCTGTGTATGACCGGACCCACCCGCGGGCGAAGGCCCAGCCCGAAGGCACACCCCATGGATACACACCCCACGGATAGCGAAAGCTAAGGCCTGGAGCCAATGCCGGTCACTGGCGACCACGGTGTCTGGCCAGTACAATGAAGATGTGCAGATTTCGACTGATTTCGTCCAGGAATAGACGGGGAATAGGCGCGGAACAGGTGCGGAATAGGCACGATCCGCGGCCCTGAAAACCGCTTAAAATTAAATTAAACCTGCCGAGTTTTAACGATTTGTGACGGCGGGGCAGGCGACAAGCAAAAGACGTTCCAAGAAGAAGGTTGGATTTCGAATTGATACAGATTGGCGATGCATTAACAAAAGTTTTCGGCACCAGCAATGAGCGCGGGGTAAAGCGCATGTCGCCCATGGTGACGGCGATCAACGCCCTGGAGCCGACGATGCAGCAACTCTCGGACGAACAGTTGCGCGCCAAGACGGACGAGTTTCGGGCGCGCATTGCGGCGCGCATCGCCGGAGTTGAGGAGGCGGACGAGCGCCACGACCGGGAGCAGGACGAGCTGGACAAGATTCTGCCGGAAGCATTCGCTGTGGTCCGCGAGGCGAGCCGCCGGGTGGTGAGCATGCGGCACTTCGATGTGCAGTTGATCGGCGGAGCGGTGCTGCATCAAGGCAAGATTGCCGAAATGAAAACCGGTGAAGGAAAAACGCTGGTCGCCACGCTGCCTTGTTATCTAAACGCTCTCGCCGGACGCGGCGTCCACGTCGTCACCGTGAACGATTATCTGGCGAAGCGCGACGCGGAGTGGATGGGCAAGATCCACAACTTCCTGGGCCTATCCATCGGCGTGATTGTGCATGACCTGGACGATGATCAACGTCGAGCCGCATACGCCGCGGACATTACCTATGGGACCAATAACGAATTCGGCTTCGACTATCTGCGCGACAACATGAAGTTTCGCATCGACGATTGCGTGCAGCGCTCGCACAACTTCGCGATCGTCGATGAAGTCGATTCGATCCTGATTGACGAAGCGCGTACCCCGCTCATCATCTCCGGCCCCAGCGAGGAATCCACCGACAAGTATTACAAAATCAATCGCATCATCCCGAAGCTGATCCGCGGTGAAGTGATCGAGGGCAAAGAGCCTGGCGAGAAGTACACCACGGGCGATTACACCGTCGATGAAAAGCACCGCTCCGTGGCGCTCACTGAAGAAGGCGTGCTGAAGGTGGAGAAGCT
>JBDTBI010000445.1:0-3988 GCA_039924215.1 Acidobacteriaceae bacterium | reverse complement strand
ACCCATCCAGTTACCCCATGCCATCCGCCGCCGCCTCGGCTCAGCCTTGCGGTAAATCTGCTCGGCGAAGCGCAGCATCATGACGCCGTAGCGGGTGGCAGCTAACAGGTCATCGCCCTCTTTGACGACCTTCCCGTCTTTGCGGTGAAAAAGGCGGAACTCCTCAAACCAGTCCAGAAGCGTGCTGAAGACTTTGAATTTTCCGGTCTCCATCCTGGTCAGCATGTCCATCAGGCCCGCTTCGACACTGACCGATCCGTCCTGAAACTGCGCATGTTGGTCCAGCACGTTCAACTGCTGCGCCCGGTATTGGTCTGCCAGGGCGATCCCAGCCCCTTCCAGCGTCTCCCGCCGGCCGTCTCGGGGCCATGCCCATGGCAACGGCCCCCACGACCTGATCGCGCCGGCATGCACTACAGGCGTTGCCTCGCGCAGCCGGTGGGCTTTGATGACGTAAATGATGTCTTGGTCGGCGTCCCATGCCAGCTCCACGGCGGCAAACGGATGATCCCAGCCGAAGTCCATCGCCCCCAGCCGGTGAAAATGCGTCGGGATATCAAAAGGCGCGCAGGTGATCGATTCCTCGGTCACCGGGAAAATGCGGCCTGATCCCAAAATAGGAATGCCTTTGGTGCGCGCATCCCGTTCGTGAATAGGATAGCTGGCAATGATCTTTGCCCGCTGTTCCGGTGTGTAATGCTCCGCCTCCTCGATCGTCATGATGGTGACGTGACGGTCCGGGGACTTTTCCAAAAGGAACGACCGAACTACGTCAGACATGCCGAGCAGTGGCGTAAAGGTCAGGAACACCGGCCCTTGAATGATGTTCGTCCGCGTCAATCCTTCGGTGTAAATATCCATCGGGCATTCTTCATCGAACCACAACCAATGCAAAGTCTCGCCCTGCCACTTCTCGCGGCCTTGCACATAGGATTTGAGCGCAATCGTGCTGAAGCCAGCCTGCACGTCCCCTCCTCCGCCCCAACGGACCACGATGGTGTCAATGAGATCAGAAACGCCCCGGCCTGGGATCTTTTCGTGGATTGCATCTCTTGGAATCGTGCCGGTGCCATGGGCGCCAACGCGGCCTAGCAGAATCCTTTGCGGACTGTCGCGCAACGTCTCACCGGTTGGGCTGCCAACCCATGCGGCCGTCGGCTCATTGAATGTCATCCCTGGCCACTTATGAGGGTAGCGGCCAGTTGCGTGCATCGCGGCCTCTGACCCGCCAGCAATCGTCTTACCGACCTGATTCGCGGCCATGAATAAGCGCTGCCGGTGCGTCAGACCGGCCGCATGGAATGCCAGCTGCTTCGGGTACGGCTTGTAGTATTTCAGCCGGTTCTCAATTGAGCGCCGGCTTTTTTTCTTCGATAAGATTGCTTCGACCTTCTCCAGTTCCAGAAGATTTGAGGCGTCGAATTTCGGCAAGGTACTGTTCAAGTTCGTCGTCTCCCATGGCTTCTAAACGCCCATCTTCCAGCACAAATTCTTTCGGCAACACGCTCGCAATGATCTTTAAGTAGTCGCGCGGACTTTCCTTGAACACGATATCGATTGCCGCCTTTCCGACTTCCGCGAAATGCTCTTGCAGGCCGACGACAAAATCCGCGTGCAGCCTGTTGCGCGCGCCCTTCTTTCGGCCACCAGAACCGCCGGTGACAAACTTGCCGGTGCTGGCGTCCTGTTTCGGTTTCTCAATCGCCATCAGTGCAAAGCTCCTGCCGCTGCTGCTGCACAAATCACCCGTGCAAAGCTGTCCATTCCATCGATCTCCAATCCGGTATTAACCGCGCGCATCAGCTCTTCCTCAAGCAGCTCAGGCCACGCCGCCACTCGCCCAATTTGGATTAATCCCAAGCGACGACGCGATTTGTTGGACAACAGTGTTCTGCTCTTCGGATGAGAGCTTTAAGAACTTGTCATCGACCTGAACTTCTTTTCCTTGGATATCGAGCGTGGGCATTATTTGACACTCCACTGGATGCCGTTCGCAACGCCGGTTGGCGCGTTGCTCTGAACCAGCGTTTCCGCCTGCTTTCGCAGATCGCCAAACCGGTCCATTTGCGAAACCAGTTTCGCGCGGGCCAGCTCGAAATTCTCGAAACCCTTTCCTTTGTTCGCCGGATCCTCCTTCCATGTTTGAAAATCAAGCGCCCGCTGGATGTTGCCCTAATTTACGCGTCGGGAAGCTTCAATCAGAATTTTATTCGCGCGCGGATCGTTGCCGAGCTTTGGCAGAGTGTCAGTCAGGAACGACCGATCAGCGTCGGAGAAATTGTTCGCCGGCATACCCCCTGCCCCGATCTTGCCGAGAACAAGTTCGTTCGTCATCGCCTGCAACGCCTGAGCATCGCCAACCTTTTTAGGATCGAGACCGAGACCTTTCGCAAAATCGTCGTTCACGCCCAAGCTCTTCGCCCAAGCTGAAATCGTCATACGGCTCGGCGCCAGCTTCCCCTGGTCAACCTGATCCAGGAGCGTTTGAACTCGGGTCAGGCTGGCAAGATTGTTCGTCGCGCTATTGGCCGCAGTGAACATCGAGGCGCGGCGCTCGCCAGCAGCTTTGCCGGCCGCTTTTGATTCTTCCGTTTCACCTTTTTGATCGATAGTGACGTTCGTATCATTTTTGCTGGCGTGTCTCATTGCCATCTCGAGATCAAGGATCGAACCCTGATATCCGCTGGCTTCCTTCAAGGCGTTCAGCGTTCGGATTTTGTCTGGCTCTTTTGCATCGTCCAGCGCCCGCGTCAGCAGCTTCCCGGCCAATTCACGATCACCGGCCGGCAACCGAGGATTTGCCATCGCCGCAGCGAGTTGCGGTACATGCTCAACGCCGATGCCTTGAAAGCCGGTCGGGCGTACCGGCGTGACGGGAGCGGCAGGCGGCTGCTTCGGATCAAGTGATGCGAATCTGGTCGAAGGCGCCACGGCTGGTTGCACAATCTGCGCAGGTGTCGGCTTCGCACCATTCAGTGAACCGCCGAAACTGGTGGTTGACGCGGGCTTGTCATAGATACCGGCGTCCTCTGCTTCCTTATCGCCCCAGACCCTTGGGGTTGATGGCACTGGCGCGCGCGGCGCAGAGTTAGGATCGATGGGTGAGCCGGCGGCAGGCAAGGCAGTTGCGGCACGTGTTGGCAAACCGGCTGCTGTACCGCCGCCGTTTCCAAAGATGCCGCCGAGCGTGCCGCGAAAGTCGGCGCCTGCCTTCAATTCCTGATCCTGCTTGTGCTGCTCCTGGCCAAGCTTCAGAATTGAAAGAGTTGTCGGAAGATCGACGTTATGTTTGGCCGCAGCATCCGTCACCGCGCCCCAATCGATCGAGCCATCCGGCCTTTTGGCATTCACCAGATCGGCGGTGAATGCCTTCTGCTGCTGCAGTTTGGCATTCTGCTGAAGCGTATCGCCAAGCCCGCTTATCATGCTGTAAAAATCAACTTGCGGTATTCCGATTTGGGCCATGATCAGTTTCCCCCGGCCTTCTTGCACAGCACCGCATCGCTCATTTTCTTGGGATGTTCGCGGAGAATGGACGTCAAATCAGAGAGCTTCACGGGATTGGCGCGGCAGGCCTCGATACGATCAGCAATGCCGCTCATGAAGAGGGCAAAGCGCTCTTCCGCGCAGCCATGGCTGATTTCATGAGCGAGCTGGTCATAGAGATGATTGTGAACCGGGCGCATTAGTCCTGCTCCCCTTCCTGCTGTTCTGCGAGGATATCGAGATCCATGATGCCGTTCTCATCGACCGCCGATCTCGTCGGTTCGGGCCGCCCCATAAATTCCGTAAGATTTTCCTGCGTGGTTTTTGCCGGGTCGTAGTCTTTCGCTGGCGCATCATCCGTGCGCGTGACGGGCAGCGCTTCCCGACCGGAACGATCATCGCCGTATTGCTTGTCGAGCCAGGTTTCCAACTCGGCGTGCTCGTTCGAAGTGTCATGGCGCGATGCGAACATCTCGGATGCCGCTTTGTCGTATTCGCCATT
>JBDTBI010000444.1:0-4159 GCA_039924215.1 Acidobacteriaceae bacterium | reverse complement strand
ATTCTCGACAGCACGGGTAACCCCGAGCGCCTGGCAAAGCTTGCCGGGACCGGATGCAATCTGCTGGATACCGGCGGAAATATCCAGGCCGCGATTGCGCCTCATACCGCCCACGACCTCCAGTGGCTCCAGTGCGCGTAGTAAAACACAGCCGGGGGTCCCGTCAGGAAGACAGCTCACGTTCAGGCACTGATGTATCCCATAAATGTGGTACACGTACGCGTGGCCCGGCGGCCCAAAGAGAACTGCATTCCGTGCTGTGCGACCGCTGGCGGCATGGGCTGCGGGGTCCTGTTCGCCAAGATACGCTTCCGTTTCGACAATGCGCCCTGCCATCTGCTGCTGCCCAGCGCTATGACGCACCAGGATTTTACCCAACAGCGCACGCGCGACGCGCTCCGGCGGCATATCGAAAAAGCTGCGCGGTAATTGGCGCCATTCAGTTAAGCGCGTGATCGAGCCAGATTGTTCCAGTTCAGGCCCTGGAATGTGCTTGGGCATGGATTGCTTCCAGGACCTCTTCCGCATGACCCTCCGGTTTCACCTTTGGGAAAACCTTCAGCAGGTGCTGGTCCGGACCTATGAGAAACGTGGTGCGCTCGATGCCAATGACCTTTTTGCCGTACATGTTCTTTTCCCGCAGCACGTCAAACTGGTTGCACACCTTCTCGTCCACATCGGCCAGCAACGGATACGGGAGATTGTATTTCTCCTGAAAGTTCTTCTGTGCTTTCGGCGTATCACGAGAGATGCCGAGAACAACGGCTCCAGCTTTTTGCAGCTTCGTAAACGTATCGCGAAAGCCGCAGGCTTCAATCGTGCAGCCCGGTGTATCGGCTTTGGGGTAGAAAAACAGAACTACGGGCTTACCCGCAAAGTCGGTCAATTGGACCGTTTCATCGTCCTGGTTCTGCAGACGAAAGTTTGATATTTTGTCACCGATTTCCATGGAACCCTCCTTACGCTGGATGAGCGGATTCGTAGAACACCATTTTCATTTTTCTCCGAATAACACAATCGTGCTTTGCGTCAATGTTTTAGTGGAAATAAGCCTTGCAACCACGCGTGAAACTCTTCCCCCAGATCTTCTCGCTTCAACGCAAGTTCGACCGTCGCTTTCAGAAATCCGAGCTTGTCGCCTGCATCATAACGTGTGCCTTCAAAGCTGTAGCCATAGACCTTTTCGTAGTCCAGCAAACTGCGGATGGCGTCTGTAAGCTGTAGTTCGCCGTTCCTGCCCAGAGAAGTTTTCTCGAGCAGTTCAAAAATCCGTGGTGTCAGAATATAGCGTCCTATGATGGCATTCTTTGAGGGCGCCTCTTTTAATTTAGGCTTTTCTACCAGGCCATGCACTTCCATGACGCGTGGATGTTTCGCCATCGGTTTGCCATCGATCACGCCATAGGCCGAAATTGCCGGGCCCTCGACAATCTGAGTCGCGAGCACGGAGGACTGCACTTTATCAAACACATCGATCATCTGCTGCAGACAGGGTCGTTCGGCATCAATCACATCGTCAGGAAGAATCACGGCAAATGGCTCGTCGCCGACCAGATCACGCGCCATCAGAACAGCGTGGCCCAGACCCATTGCTTCCTTCTGCCGAATATATGCAACTCGCCCCAGATTGGAGATTTGACGCACCATGGCCAACATATCCTTCTTGCCCCGGGACTCCAGTTGGCTTTCCAGTTCCACGCTGATGTCGAAATGGTCTTCGATGACCGTCTTGCCACGGCCAGTGACAATGATGATCTGGTCGCAACCGGCAGCAATCGCTTCTTCTACGCCGTATTGAATGATGGGCTTATCGACGACCGGCAGCATTTCCTTGGGAATGGCTTTGGTTGCGGGCAAAAAACGTGTGCCCAATCCAGCAGCGGGGAAAACTGCTTTGCGAATGCGAGCTCTTTTCATATGGATCGTTTTCTCCAAAATGCTTTCAAGAAACAGCGATTATTATCCGCAACCGTGGAAACACGTCCCGTCCTGCGGTATAAGCATTGCGGTTTCTGTAGATCGCGTTACGTACCAATTGAGATGACAATTGCCATTTAAATTGTTGTATGTGCAGCGGAGGTTACAGCGCGGGCGATACATTCCCCAGCAAGGCACGGCGGACAATGGGTAAAGGCACCCCACCCTGGAGGAGGAAATCGTCGTGGAATTTCTCCAGGGAAAAGGCCGCACCCTCTTTCTTCTGCACATCGGCTCGAAGCTTCCGAATCATCAGTTTTCCGAGCGTGTAATAGAGATAAGTTGGGTCGCCGGAGGGTGGCTACCTGCTCATCCAGACTGGAGCGAGAATAGTTCTCCAGCCTGTCATCGTACTGATGCAGTCCGGCACTGGTACCCGCCGTAGGATGAAACGGCAGATACACCGTATCGAAATACGCGTCCACCAGTTGCGTCCACTGGGGATTGTGCAACGGACTGGGGGCGGTAAGTTGTTCTTTTGACATTGTCGTGGTCTGTGCGGTCATAACGGATGCACTGGGAAAACATGAGGCTTGCCAAAGCCGGAAGACGTAAAAGATATTGTTTCATACCTATTTCACGGGTAAGAAGAAGGATGGAAGCGGCAGTATAGAGCAGTATCGCTCAGCTTCTCAAGTGGACCCTTTGACAGAACATCTCTGAGGTTGGAGACTGAGCGGAGCACGAGCCGTACAGGAGGAACTCCGATGAAGCGTTTAGCAAACAGTGTCGCGATCGCTGCCAGTCTGATCGTTATCCTCACCAGCTTCGGTCAGGCCGCCGCCGCACAGGCTAAGAAGCCGATACCAAGTCCGCCAGCGAAGGCCATTGTGGCGTTGAATGGGAAACAAGTCAGCATCGGCTACAACTCCCCACGAATCCGTGGGCGCAGGATCTTCGGCAGTCTGGTGCCTTACGACCAAGTCTGGCGCACCGGTGCGAATCCCGCTACTACACTGAAAACGGAGACGAATCTGACAATCGGAACGGCTACCATTCCCGCAGGGACATACACGCTGTACACGTTGCCTTCCGAGACGACCTGGAAGCTGATCATCAACAAACAGACCGGCCAATGGGGCACGGAGTACAACGAAGCAAGAGATCTGGCGCGGGTCGACATGCACAAGAAGACGCTGGCACAGCCACAGGAAGATATGAGTATCAGCTTTGAAGACACCCAAGGCAACAAGACGCAACTCCACGTGCGCTGGGACACAACCGACGTATGGGTACCGGTCGTCGCACAATAGATTTATCGGACGGCTTGTGCGCCCGCTTCCGCCGAGAGTTTTGTAGCCATCGGAACGGCTAGTGCTTCAATCAGATGGCGGAGTTCATCGAGTATCGCCGCAGGGGCTGTGGCCTTCACCGGGAAGCGCAAGATGCCCTGCGGCGTAAACTGGGCGCCACGTTTGGCGTTGCGAGCGACCAGATGCATCAGCTTTTCCGGATCGATGCCAGCGGTTTCGGTGAAGCGAATGCTGACCATTTGGCCCTTGCGATCCACTGCTGCGACGCCAGTTTGTTCGCACAAAAGCCGTAGGCGGCCGGCGGCCATCAGTAGCAGGACCGGTTCGGGCATGGGGCCATAGCGGTCTTGCATTTCCGCGGCAATGTCCTCAATCGCTGCCTCGTTCTCTGCGCTGGCAATCCGCTTGTACATGCGCAGCCGCTGATTTTCTTCTTCAATGTAGCTGGAATCGATGCGCAGCGAAATACCAAGGTTCAGCTGCACGGTCGGTCGCTCACCCTGTTCCTCGCCTTTCAGTTCGCGAACCGCCTGCTCCAGCATTGTGGTGTACAGTTCAAAACCGACCGCTTCAATGTGGCCGCTTTGCTCGCCGCCCAGCATATTGCCGGCACCTCGCAATTCCAGATCGAGCGCGGCGATTTTGAAGCCTGCACCAAGATCGGAAAACTCCTTTAACGCCGCCAGCCTGCGACGTGCGATGTCGGTCAGCTCTTTATCCGATGGAATCAACAAGTAGGAATAGGCGCGGCGATTGGAGCGGCCCACACGTCCGCGCAACTGATACAACTCTGATAACCCATGGCGGTCAGCTCGGTTGATCAGAATCGTATTGGCCAGGGGAATGTCAAGGCCGTTTTCAATGATGGTGGTCGCAACCAGCACGTCGTATTCGTGATGCATAAAGGCCAGCATGACGCGCTCCAGTTC
>JBDTBI010000443.1:0-3923 GCA_039924215.1 Acidobacteriaceae bacterium | reverse complement strand
GAAGCCGTACCATGCCGACACCATGCGGCAGCGGCACCTGAATCGGGTTGCAGCCGACCCGGAGATCGGCCTGCCGAAGATTGGCTGGCACGCTTTCCGGCACACCTACCGGGCGAACCTGTCTGAGTCTGGGATGCCTCTGGAGGTTCAGCAGAAGCTAATGCGCCATGCGGACATCACCATGACGACAAAGTACGGGCGCACTTCGATGCTCAACGTGACCCGTCCGGCGAATGCCAGGATTGTCGAGATGGTAATGAGAGAGGAGGGTCCAAAAACAAAAACTGAACCGGCGGCCTGAGCGGAACGGCGCCTACTGTTCAGTTATTGTTCAGTTGATTTCTGCTAAATGGTTGCGGGGGTAGGATTTGAACCTACGACCTTTGGGTTATGAGCCCAACGAGCTACCGGGCTGCTCCACCCCGCAATCTCATCATAGCGAGTCAAGCGAGTGCGGTCAAACCCTTTGGGCCGGATCGAGACATCTACCTGCAGTCATCTGGTTCAAGCGTAGGTCGACTCTGGCAAATCAACTCTGAACGATAATTCCATTCTGCCTCGCTGGTACGCGGAATGGCTATCGAGACCGGAGTGGCATATAGGGTTGGGCAAGCATCAAAGTTCCCAAAACCTGCCGTTCGTGATCAGAATATCGATATCTGAATTGTGGAGAATTCAGGATCGCAGGACGCTGCGCGAGCGGAAATTCACTTAAGTCGCGGATCGCCCTATGCATCATTCGCTGTCGCGTCATGGGCATTTGGTCCACCTCCTGAATTCCATTGCGAACCCGCTTCCGCTGTGCTGGCGACAACCGCTCCCACGTCTCCAGGCGATCCAGGGTTTGAGCACGCTTTGCAGCCGGCATCGCATTTAGTTGTTGCAAGCGGTTGAACAGTCTTTGCTGCGTGGCACGAGAAAGTCGATTAAAACCTGGCTCATTCCGCAGCGCCTGCTCTTGTGCACCGAGCGACATATCCCGATGCTGGTTTAACCATGGCCCCAGATGCTCTCGCCGCTCGGGAAACGGCCGACTTTGTCGTGCCGCACGATCCACTCCACGATCCGCTCGATGATCGCGGAAGGCGTGATCAGGCGCCTGGTACCACCCAACCGTGCTCCAGCGTTTGCCTCGATCGGGACCTCGATCGAACCCTCCAGTGAGCCGAGGATGACTCCATCCGGTACCGCAGGCAAGCAGTATCATCCAGCAACCGAGGAAGGCCGTTCTCGCAATCAAAATCGCAGTTCCGCGCATGCGCAGCGTGGCACGCAACGCAGACGGAACTCTACGACTTCTCCAAAGACGGACCATTTCCACATCGCCACGAAGGATTCTGACAGGCTTACGCCACTTCAAGCTTCGATCGCGTACTGCCTATACACAATCTGTTCACACAATTTGGCGGAATCTCGAACCGGTGCTACTTGGCCGGATTTCTACTCATTCGTAATTAGTTCGATATCGAATTGCCGCCCGCACTCGTATCATCCAACGCCGCCAATTGCTGCAACGTCTGCGCATTCGAGTCTAGGAGCTCCAGATCATTTACAGTCGCGGATACCGCCTGTTGCTTTTGGGGTGCTGCGTGGTTCAAGTTGACAACTCCCAGATACGATCCGCCGCCGATTGCAAGTAACAGTGCAAAAACCGCCACCGCGACAGGGCGCAGATGAAGATCTCTTCCAAACAACAAACGCATCCGCATACGCTCCAGGAATCCAGGCGCGGCAGATTCTTTTGCTTCGCGAAGACGCACAGCCAGTCGCGTGTCAAAATACGGGCTTGGCTCAGGCGCATCCCATGCATCCAGCAGCTCCACCGTCGCACGCAATTGGTTCAATTCGTTTTCACACTGAGAGCATTCCTTCAGATGCTGCTGGACATCCGCCGGCACCTGCGCAGGTTCCAGCAGCAAATCGGGCAGAAATGACTTATTTTTTTTACATTGCATCGCAGCTACCTCCTTTCATGAGGCTTATGCAAATTCTTTAAGCCGCTCTCGTAACGTCTGGTACGCGCGAAACAATAAAGATTTTGTTGCCGACTCACTCAATTTGAGCACAGCGCCAATCTGCTTGTAATCCATGTCCTGATACTTATGCATCACGACGGCCATCCTCTGCCGCTCTGGCAAGGCCGTGACGTACTCCCGAATGCGTCTCATCCGTTCGTCCTGCAACATATTCTGTTCGGCAAGCGGGCGAACATCTGCCACGTCCGGTTTGGTGCCCGTATCTTCGTCCTCTTGATCCAAAAAGATGCTGGACGATGCACGTTCGAATTTCGTGTCTCGAGCATGGTTAATGGCCATATTGGACGCGATCCGATACAGCCACGTGGAAAAGCGGGCTTCCGCTCGGTAGGTTGCCCGTGCCCGATAGACACGCAGAAATACCTCCTGCGCCAGCTCTTCTGCCACGGCCTGGTTGTGGACCATGCGGTACATAAAACCGATGATCGGCCGGCGGTATTTTGTAATGAGAAACTCAAAGCAAGCCTCATCCCCGGCGCTGGCGCGCTGCATGATCTCCGCGTCGGTCATCTGGCCAAAATCGCCAACGAACCCCGCTGCTGGATGGAAGCCACCCTGTCCGGCGCCTCGTTCATCGAGCGGGATACGTTCCAGCGCAATGGTGCCCATACCTTCTGGAACCCCCTCGAACGAAGAAAGTTGCGCTTCTTCCGGCCCAATTTGGGCGTTGGCCTGTACCTCAGAATCCTTGGGATCGGCGAAATCATCTTCGCCGATATCGTTATCTGGGATCAGCTCCGCTGGCGGTTCCTGCTCTTCCTCCGAATCGCGGTTGAACGCGGAGCCGCCACCGCCTCCAGTGTCCGGTCGGTCCGTGTCCCACGAAATGGAGCCCACCGATCGCCAACGCCGGTCGATCTCCCATGAATCGGTACGATCCGGATTTTCGCCCATCGCAGCCATAATGTGCTCGGATTCTAGCGTACACTGGGGCCCTGAGGGCTGCCTTTGTACCTTTTAACCCATCCTCTTCCACAGCATGGGCGGCCTTTCTTGGGGAGACGTCTCTTGGATACGCACTAGGAAATACAGAGTACGCACCAGCAAGTGCGCCAATTCAAGTGCAACAATCCGTTTAAGTTGGACGCAAGACAGATCGGGGAAAGAGTAGAAATTGGCGAACGGGAAGCGAAACCGTTCGGCCACCAGCATCTGCGTCAGCATGTAATGGCTCCGTGAAGAATGGGAGAATGGAAGCATGACGTCCAAGGAACGGATTGAGGCATTAAGTGGCACTCAGCTGTTCGGCAACGCTTCAGCAGAGGCTTTGAAACTCCTTGCCGACCGCGCGGTCGAACGGCGCCTGCACCAGGGGGAAGTTCTATTCGTCAGCGGAGAAATCGCACGAGGACTCTACGTGACCGTGTCCGGTGCGCTGCGCGCCTTCAGAGAAAGCGAGGAGGGCCGCGAACAAACCATCCACGTGGAACGCGCGGGTGCCACATTTGCGGAAGTCCCAGTCTTTGACAATGGGACCTACCCCTCCACGGTCATGGCGGAAGAAGACTCCGTGGTCCTGTTCTTGCCAAAAGAGGAGGTCCGCCACTTTTTGCTCAACAATCCCGAGGCAGCGTTTGCAGCCCTGGGTATTCTGGCCGGTCGACTGAGAAAGGTCACCTCGCTGTTGGAACAGCTCTCACTCCAGGATGTAACCCAACGCCTGGCGGCGATGCTGGTGGAGGAGGCTGCAACCTGCGGTAGGGTTGAGGATGGCGTTTCCTTCTCTCTGCCTGATCCCCATCAGAGGATTGCCGCGCGTCTTGGATCTGTACGCGAAGTGATCACCCGGATTCTGAGCCGGTTCGCGAATGAGCAGATTATTGCCATCCACGGGCACCGCATCACGATTCTTAATGCCGCTGCCCTGCGCGCAAAAGCGAAGATGCG
>JBDTBI010000442.1:0-3908 GCA_039924215.1 Acidobacteriaceae bacterium | reverse complement strand
CAATGGCATGGTGCTGATACAAATCCTGTGCACGGGTGTAATTCTTTTCTGCAAGCTGAAACGAATCCGTCGCTTTCAAATAGGAATCCAGCAACTGCGAATAATCGGGGCTGCTCACATTCAGCATGGGCTGACCGGCTGTGACATGCTGACCAGGCACCACCAGAATCCGCGTGACGGGTCCGCCGACCTGCGTAATGACAGGCGCGGTATTGAACGCGTTGTACGCCACCGTACCGGTAAGGCGAAACGTTCGCGCCAACGTGGTGGGCTGAATCGTTACAACCTGCACATGTGCCATCTGGTCTTGCGGAATGGTGAAGAGATGGGGCGTGGCCGACGTTGAGGCGGTCGCGGAATAGGAGGTCATCTGGCCCGCATGTTTGCGGTCCCCTGAGCTGCAGGCCGTGAGCGCAACAAGGCAAGTGAGCGCCACGACACTTTCAAACCTGCGGCTGCGACGCGTGGTGAGTGGAATGGTCATGGCAAGCTCCTGGTTCCTACAGCTTCACGAAGTTGTTCAAGCGCAAGCAGGTATGAAGCCAGCGCCTGGCGGTAACCGATCTGTACGGCGCGATAGCTGCGCTCCGCATCGAGGAAATCGAGCAGGCTTGCTCCGCCGTGCCGGTAGGCGTATTCGCTAATGTCCCGGGACTGCTGTGCCTGGTCTAAATAGCCCGAGCGGTAGAGGCGCACGATCTGGTCATTGCTGCGCATATTTTCAAAGGCATCCCTCACATCGGTCAGCACCTGGCCGTTTGCAAATTGCGCCTGCTGTTGCGCCTGCGTGATGGCGAAACCAGAACGCGCAATTTCTCCCTGGTTGCGATCGAAAATGGGCAGTTGGATTTGTCCAAACAGGGAAATCTCGTTGTACTCAAGGTGCGTATAGTTGACTTGGCCCGTGACATCCCGTTTGCCGTTGGCTTTTTGCAGTTGGTATTGGCTGTTGGCGGCGGTAACTTCCTGCTGCGCCGCCCGCAAGTCGGGCCGGTTCTTCAACGCGCTGGCCTGAAAGTCGTCCAGATTGCCCGGGACAGGTTGGTACTGGAAGGACCCGGCAATGTCATAATCCGCCGGGATCGAATCGTACCCCAGCAGTTGCCGAAGGTCGGAAAGCCCCTGCACGCGGGCGAGCTGTGCTGCGGACACATCGGTCTGGAACTGAAGCATTTGCAATTGGATCTTCAGTAGATCGTCCTGACTGATGTCGCCTGCTTTGTAGCGTGCATTGGCGATATCTACCGTGTTCTGGAAGCTCTTCCTATCTTGCATGGCCAGCGCTAAGGTCGACTCCGCCAGCTCGACGTTGATAAATTGCGTGGCAACGTTGAAGGTAAGGCTGCGTTCATCGTCGGCGACCTGTGACCGCGTGACGGCGGTGATGTCCTTGGCCGCCTGCAGCCGGTGTTGCCGCTTCTTGCCGCGCTCAAACAGATAACTGATACCCAGATCGAATTGTGCCGTGTTGTTGACATAGTCCGAGGTGAATACTCCTGGCTGGAAAACCGGCAAAAAATCCGCGTCGCTTAGAAGCACTGGGTTCGGGCGCAGATTTGCAGTGGTTTCTTCCGCGTGGCTCTGCTGAACCGTAGTGCGCGCGGCGCGCAAGGCATGGTTGTGTTGCAGCGCCATCTGGATGGCGTCGTCGAGCGAGATGATCGTCGTTGCGCGTTGATTTCCGGCAAGCGTCTGGGCCTGCGACGGAGAATGCAACTGGACCGGTACGGGTGCAGATTGCGCACCGGCAGTACCGGAAACAGCCGCCGCAACGAGTAAAACAGGAATACAGCAACGTTGGACACGCATGGGCAGTCAGCCTTCAATGAGGAGGGCGTACACAGATTTAGCTGCGGAAGCAGCACGGACGACAGGCGGATGCTAAACGGGGGGCGCGCGAGGAGGAATATGCAGGACGTCTGAGCTTGCGATGAAGCAGATGGGTTGAGGTTCGGGTGTCGTCCCGACACGAACGGGCGTATGGACAAGAACGGCTGGGCGCGACGGCTCGATGATCTGATGGCTGAGATGGCAGATTGGGCATGTTTCGTAAGCAGAAGGGCTGGCGTGATGATGCCACGCTCCTCCCACCGTCGTCCCTATCAGAAGGACAACAATCGCGATCGGAATGATCAGGTGCCAGGTTCGTTTTTGATCAAACATTGAATGAAGGACAGCCTAAACCGTCCTAACTGTTGGATAGTTTAGCCCAGAACACTCATTTCTGGACATTTTCTATCTGCCCCGACCTGCTCGGCGTAACTTGGTGTACTTGATACTGGAGCACCGGGCGGGAATCGAACCCGCGAATACTGGTTTTGCAGACCAGCGCGTTAGCCACTTCACCACCGGTGCCCTATGTGCGGTGTATCAATCAGATTGGTTCCGTTCGATCCCGCCACGCGTACGGCGCGGCGGGGACCTTCGGAAGACGTCACTTACTTCGGCTGTGCAGCAGTACGGATATACGGGTTGACTGTCTTGAAGCCGGGAAACAGCGTATTCGCCTCTTCATTGGAGACGGCACCGCTGATGATAATGTCGTCCCCCTGCTTCCAGTCCGCCGGCGTGGAGACCTTGTGCTTCGTGGTGAGCTGGATGGAGTCGAGGACGCGGATGATTTCATCGAAGTTGCGTCCGGTAGACATGGGATAGGACAACGTCAGCTTGATGCGCTTGTCCGGTCCGATGACGAAGACGGTGCGCACAGGCGCATTGTTGGCAGGTGTGCGGCCTTCAGAGGTGACGCCGGCATCCGCGGGCAGCATGTCATAGAGCTTGGCGACCTTAAGCTCTGTGTCGCCAATGATGGGGTAGTTCACTGTGTGTCCGCTTACTTCCCGAATATCCACGGCCCACTTGCTATGGCTGCTGACAGGGTCTACGCTCAGGCCGAGAACTTTGGCTCCGCGTTTGGCGAACTGACTCTCCAGCGCGGCCACCGCACCCAGTTCAGTGGTGCAAACAGGAGTGAAATCTTTTGGATGAGAAAACAGTACAGCCCAGTTATCTCCGATCCACTCATGGAAGTGGATGGTTCCCTGGGTGGTCTCAGCGGTAAAATCCGGTGCGGTATCGTTGATGCGAAGTGACATTGTGAATCGTCTCCTGGATAAATTTCCAAATCGTTTGTGAAACAGATGGCGATACAACGAAAAACCCATCCGGCCAGGTGGCAGCGGGTGGGTCTGAGTGAAGTTCGAAACTTGTTTTCTTAGCTCGATTCGCTCAGGAACACACCCGCGCACGACTGCAGCAACAGCAGCAGCAGGTACACAGGCGGGTTGAAGCGAACTGGGTCATGGCTGATTCTGGAAGGGGCAGAATCGTCTCTGCCCTTCTTCAAGACGAAGCATAGAACCAGAGGGAGAACGCTGTCAAATGGAGCTTACACGATCTAATCGGGCCAATCCCCTTTTCCTTAGGGTTCCAATGGAGGCAATGCACGGTTTTTCCAGTGCCGCTGGTAGTTTTCCAGCGTTGAGAAGGTACGGCTCTGCATGCGATCGAGATACAACTGCCCATGGAGGTGGTCAATTTCATGTTGCAGGATGCGCGCGTACCAGCCTTCCGCATCGATGACCCTGGGCCGGGCATGCTCATCGAGACAAGTGACGCGGACGGATTTCGACCGTGCAACCACAGCCATAAAGCCCGGAACACTGAGGCAGCCTTCAAAGAAGGCAACCTCTGGAGGCGAGAGCCATTCGATTTGCGGGTTGATGATGACGTGGAAATCGATGGGAACCCGTTGCTTCTTTTTCAGCTCTGTTTCCGTCAGCCCCTTGTGGTAGTCTGCCCTGTCCTCTATGACGGCCAGTTGCAGGGGCTCACCAATCTGAGGCGCGGCCAGACCCACCCCGGGCGCATCCCGCATTGTGTCGCGCATGTAGCCGATTAAATTCTGG
>JBDTBI010000441.1:0-6309 GCA_039924215.1 Acidobacteriaceae bacterium | reverse complement strand
AAGATAAATTTTCGGCCGTGCTGCCCAACCCTGTGTTGTTGAAACAGGGCCGGGCCCTTCGAGGACATTTTGATCGCCAAATAGATAGCCAGGAACAGAGGCGTCAAAAGGACCAATATAAGCGCGCTGCCGGCAATATCCATCATTCGTTTGATGGTTAGCACGACACGTCTCTGGCTATCCGACTTCAATAGGTCGGGATATAGGCTGGGGTTGCTGGGGTGTCCGGAATCGTCATCCTCCCAATCGTCGGGAAAGAAGTGAGACGAGATGCTGATCTGACTGAACTGTTCAAGCGTCAACTCGTTTCGCAATGTGGCGCTTACGCGGGTCAGGATCGTCTTTAGGATGATGTTCTTGTCGTTGCCCTCAAGCCCGGTAAAGATGACCGCAGCGGTCGTTCGGGTTCTGTACCAGCCGATTACGTCTGTCTCCCGAATGGATAACAGAAGAGCGGATATCATGTTGTCGAGCGCCTTTGCTCTCTTTACCGAACCCTCTTGATTTCCCGTCTCCAGCAGCATCAGCAGGAACGGCTCGCGGGAACGCTCGGTCCGCTTGCGTTCGACGGCAATCATCCGCTTAAAGGTCCCCTCGTTCAGGACCTCTCGTCTATCGGAAGACGCCGGTTCAAATAGAGGATGGAGCGGGATTGAAGATTTATCTACGTCCGGCAAACTCATGGCCTGCTCCTCTCTCGATTTTCTTCGTGGCGATTCTGCTGGGGATATCGTTCGTTACAATCGAGCGTCGATGCTGCGATTGCCGCTCTTCTGCAGGGCTCTTTATTGCTGGAAGGTGTATACTCCCGGCACTCCGTCCTGCAACGGGGTGTACGGTCGGTCGGTACGAATCATTTTTCCGGATTGTCCGCGGATTGCGAAGCGGTCGCCGGACGATAATAATAATCGCTGTAAGTTGAGGCTTCACTGGAATTGAGGATCGCGCCGATCAGCTTGGTGGAGTCGAGCGCTTCCAGCCCTCGCTGCAATTGCCGTCGCTCCGTGATTCCGCGCCGCGCAACCACAAGAATTCCGTCCGCCAGCCGAGTCCACACGCTGGTGTCGGCCACCGGCAGCACGGGAGGAGAATCAATGACAATCCAATCGAACCATGCGGCCAGCCGGTCCATCACTGCAGACAGTTTTCCCGACTGAAGGAGTTCCAGAGGGTTGCCCGAAACGCTTCCCGCCGGCAAAATCCACAGGCTCGGTTTTTCAAGGCGGTAAACGCTGGCAGCCAGGGGGCGTCCGCCTTGCAAACACTCACAGAGGCCGGGAACCTTCGCCAACCCGAATACCTGTGATAAAGACGGGCGACGCACATCCCCCTCCAGCAGTAATACCTTTGGGTGCGATCCCAGAGCGAGAGCACAGGCGAGATTGGCGGCGATCGTGCTTTTACCCTCTTGCGGAATGGTGCTGGTAATCAGTAATTTTTTGAGCGGCCGGTCGCGTCGCAAATGGCGCAATCGAACCCCCAAAAGCCGGAAGGCTTCTGCCGCCGGATCTTCTCTTTCTGTAATGCATACCAGACGGCTCCGAGGAGAGAGTGAGGTTTCGAGGGAACGGAACTGGCCAGAAATGTCCAGGCGATCGCCAACCGGCGAAGGCGGCGCAGCTACAGGAGTCTCCTCGATGGAAAGTGTGGACGACCGTTTGTCCGACACGTCCGAAACGGCGTGTTGTCCGGCGTCGGGCGGCTCGGCTGCCGATTCCCATTTTGAGGTCGCATGCCGCTCGGCGCGCTCGAGCAGTTCCGTGGCTGCCGGTAGGGCCGACAATTTCGCGCCAGAGCGTTCGACTTCCGATCTTTGCAACGCGTCAAATATATTGCTCATGTTTACCCGCTTTAATCCGGCAGATCTCAAGTAACTGGTCCGCGCTCAGGTCACGAAGGGACGCCAGGCTGCTTTCAAGAACCTTGCGGGCGTTGCCATTCCTTGAGACATTTGTCGCCCGGGTTTCGAAAACTGTTTCGTCCTCGTCAGCCACGAGGAGAGAGGAATATAGATCGAGAACGGCGTTTGCCGCTCGCTGGACATCCAGCTCATTCCGATTCCCGGCGCTTTCCGTTAGCGGGGAACCGACAGCATCCAGGCGAAGATCCCGCGCCACATCTCCTATGATGTCGGGGGTGACGGTCGGCATTTGTTGGGCGTAGGCCGACAGAAGGGCGTTCTCGCACAAAGTGTTAATTAGGCGCGGGAACCCTCGCGAATAGCGATACACAGCCTCAATGGTTCGTTCGCAGAACAAAGGTTCAGAGTGCGAGGCGGCCCCGGCAACGCGCAGCCGCTGTTCGATATATCCCCGAGTCTCTTCAGCATCCAGCGGAAGAAGCTGCGCACGCAGCGCAATTCTCTGCTTTAGCTGTCGCAGCTTCACCGAATCGAGCTTTTCGTCCAGTTCGGGTTGGCCGACCAGCACGATCTGGAGCAGCTTGTCGTCGGTGGTCTCCAGGTTCGACAGCAACCGCACCTCCTCCAGTATGTCCGCGGACAGATCATGTGCTTCATCCACAATGAGAACGGTTGTAAGCTTCTTCGATCCCCGCAAAACTAAAAACTGAGCCAGGTCAAGCAGGAGTTCGCTTTTGTTCTTGCCTGCGGCGGGCAGGCCAAAGTCGGAGAGGATGTACTGCAGGAACTCGGTCGGCGACAGCCGGCTATTGAAGACATAGGCGTAGGCAATGTCTTTGCTCTCTTTCAGTAGGCGCAGCAGGCAGCGAAGCAGCAGGGTCTTCCCGGTGCCGATCTCTCCGGTCACCACGATGAACCCCTTGTGCCGCCGAACGCCGTAATGCAACGTTGCTAAGGCTTCGTCGTGCCGCGGCGTCGAGAAGAAATATGTGGGGTCGGGCACCAGATCGAATGGAAAGCTCTGGAGATGGAAGAAAGTCTTGTACATAGGAAGGGGTGCTCTTGAATGATTTCCTCGCTGCCACTAGCGGCCCGCGAGGTATTTGCGAGCGCGGTAAGGAATCTTCTCATTACCGGATTTGCGGAAACGATGACCCTTCGCTTCGCTCCAAATGACGAGTATCTCGAACAAAGAGTCCTGCCATAACGGTAAAACTCCTCCAACTTAAGGGTGAAGATAGCTGAAAGCTGAACCCGCCAGAATGGTGCCGAACACCAGTACGGCCACGGCCCACCCGAGGAACGCTCTTCGTTCGGCGGTGCGCTTGTCCGCCGATATCGAGACTTCCGGGATCTCAGCGATCACTGGCACCGGCAGCATTTCTTGAATCTCCTTTTCCCTGTGCAGGCGATCATCCAGAAATTCCAGTCCCCCGGCGACCACGACGCCCAGCCCCAGACCAGCCCCTAGTCCGATTCCGCTGAATTTGAGGCGGTTGGGAAAGGTTGGACTCAATGGCAGACTGGGAGGATCCAGGATGGTGAAACGCTCACCTTGCTGCGTCTGTTCCATGTTGGTGGCCATCTTCGAGTCGCTTTCCTTTTTCAATAGGTCGTCGTAGTTGGCCTTCGATTGAACGTAGCCGCGGGTCAGGTCGTCTAACTGCTGCTCGCGCACGGGTTCCGCGTTCAAACGCGCCTGGTACTCGCTGACTCTCACATTCAGGGCATTAATGGCGCGCGTACGGTTCTCGACTTCGACGCGGTTTGCTTGCAGCTGGCCTTCGAGCTGCAGTGCCGCCGGGTTTTGCGATGGATCGGTCTGATCGGGTACGACGGCGACGCTCTGTGGTTGGCCCTCGCTAGCACCCTTGTCTTTCAGGCTCGTGAGCAGTGCGGCCCTCGTCGCCTCGGTTTTGGCGATTTTGATTTTTAGACTCTCCACATCCGGATATTGATCGGTGTAGCGTGAGCGAAGGTCGGCCAACTTTGAGCGAAGCAGGCCAAGGTCATGATCGATGGCTGGTAGGCCCTGAGTAGGGACGCCGGCCCGGGTGGAAGCCGCCCCTTGCACGGCATGGTATTGATCGATCAGTGTCTGCAGGTAGACCCGCTGTTGTTTCGCCGCGTTCAGAGCGTCCTGCTCGTTCTGCAATTGTGACTGTAGCCCGCTCAGAATTTGCAGGTTGCTGACCTGCTGGGTAGGCAATTCGCCGATGTGCTGTCCCTTGAATTCGCGGATCTTGGCTTCCTGCGCGGCGAGGCCCGCGCTTGCATTCGCCAGCTGGCTTTGGATAAACAGGGTGGTGCCTTCCGACTCGCGCTGGCGCTGTTCTAAATTCCCGCTGATAAACAGGTGGGTCAGCTCGCTGGTCACCCGCTGGGCGACCAGGGGATTACCCGCCGAATAAAATACCTTGAACGCGGTGATCGCATCGTTCTGGGCACTGCGCACCAGCTCGATGTCGATGTCCTTCCGCATGAGGCCGACTTTTTCGTCCGGTGTAAGCTGTGCGCGGCTCCCACTATACAGATTGAGTTTATGGATAATGAAAAGCAGACGCGTACGGCTGAGAATCTGTTGAGTGATGCTCTGTAGTCGATCCTGCAGGTTGTCGCTGATATTGGGCACGACGTAGTTTTTCGGCACCGTCGGCTGCTCCACAAGAATAAGCGTTTCCGACTGGTATCGCGGTGGCAGTATCCAGCTGGCGCCCCACACCACAAGCCACGCCAGTAGAAGCGGTAACAGAAATTGCAGGTGACGCCGGTGAACCACGTCTAGATACCGCCGGAAGTCCAGCGGTTCGGATTTTTGTTCTTCAAGGGTTTCCAGCATGGCGATTACCGCGTGATCCTTGTTTCCTTAATCCACTTTTTCTTTGGCCGGGATAGCAAATGATGCAAAGAACTGAATGAACGTCACCCGAGCGAAGAGAACAGTCAACCGGCCATTTCGGAGGGAAGCGACGACGCATACCGCGTGGCAGCTACAGCGCCATTGTGAGGCGCTGCAATCGGCTCTATGTCAGAAGCATCGATCTCCACTGCCACCGACTGCGCCACCATGTCCACGGAGAGCACGAGGCGGGATAGATTTTTTTTGCGTAGCAGGATCCCCTCGACGTCTTTGAGGCAGCCGCGGATCACCCGCACGCGCTCGCCGCATTTCAGAAAGGGATGCGGTTCCACACGGAATGGTCCCTCTACCGTCTTCCGGATCACCTGAATCTCTTCTTCGGGGATGAGCGCTATCTGTTCGCCGCGGGAGACAACCATATGCACACCAGGAGTCGACACCACCTGCAGTCGGTGATGGAATCCTCCGCGAAGGAATACATAGCAGGGAAAGAGCGGTAGGGTAAGTTTCTTGCTCCGATCCTTCCAGTGCCGGGTCGACTCATACAACGGCAGGAACACCTCAAATCCCTTTGCCGACAGCATCTCCGCCACCGTCTTTTCGTGATGATGGCGGGTGTAGATCGCCCACCATGCTGACTCATTGCTCAGCTCCATTTTGATAGCCTGTAAATTTTGCATTCGATTGGCCTATTCTTCTCGCGAGCGTTCGTCTTGTTGGCTGCAACTAAGCGTAGCTTCGCCCTGTCAGCTACACGCCTCTCTTTTACGTCTTCGCTCGGACTTCGAGCTTTTTGTCAACGACTGCCAGGTTTCAGGACTGGCTGGGAGTACCCGGAGCGAAGACCATTCTTAAGTTATTGCGGGAATACGCTCCGGTCTCTACTGAATCAATTGCGTCGTTGTTCCAACCTCGGTCACACTCTCTGCTACAGGTCGCAGCACCAGCAAATTTCTTAATCCGTCGCCTGGCGAAAGAATCGTGAAGAAGCAATAGTGGAAGCGATGGCAACACTGCTGATGGGCGCGTTGCTTTTCGACGATCGCACAACGACTCCACGGCAGAAAAGTTCAGCGGCCCGCTCCCCGCTCAGTTCAACAGGTAGAACAAACTTCATCTCGACGGCCGTCTTCGGTTTCACCAGGTGATCCGCCCACAGCAATATTCCCGAGACGCTGATATTTTCCGTCATACCTTCGTACCATCTGCGCTCTCCACGAACGCGGTACTGAATTTTCGTGCCGATTGTATAGCGGCGTGCCCGGGTGACTTTATTCCTTGCGGGGGTTGCAATCGTATTGCTTTCCATCACGTTTCTCTGTCCCCCCCTCCGGAGCTGCGATACAGCAATATAGTGAAGCTAGGTTAGGGAATTTACACAGAGCCTGCAATGGCCCGAAAGTTCTACATGTATAGAACTTTGCCGGTCTCTCCGTATAGAACTATCGAGTGTTACTGGTGGGCTGGAAATCCATCCTAAGTTGGGTACGAATGGACGGTGCGGTGCGCATTGGAGACGAAACCGGCAGGCTTGCTGCGCAGCCTCGATGGCCCTGAGGGTCAGGAGGCTTTGTCCGTCAGTCCGTGA
>JBDTBI010000440.1:0-4067 GCA_039924215.1 Acidobacteriaceae bacterium | reverse complement strand
GGAGCGGATTGTTCTGGAATTGAAAGATAAGCTAAAGGATCTGACGCCAGCCGTCATCGCTGGCGCCCCAACGCCTGTAGCGGAAGATGTTCTTTCTGCCTTGATCAATCTAGGCTATGGGCGTCCTGCCGCCCAAAAAGGTGTCGAAACCGCAATCACCCGCAACCCTGAATTGGCGAAAGACTTTGAAACGCTCTTCCGCTCCGCCATGGCCGCAATGCAATAGGAATGAAATGCACCGGTCAAGGCGATGAACGAGGGCGCGAGAGCTGTACTTCACGTACAGTCTCCACCACACACCTTCGTCTCAAGCGACAGACGCAGTCGGTTCGACTTCGCCTTTCTCGATGAGTTCCTGACAGTCGAGGCAATATGGGGTCCACGGAAGCGCTTCGATACGTTTGGCCCCGATGATCTCCGAACAGCGGACACACTCTCCAAACGTGCCTTCCCCAATACGGGCCAGCGCCTGTTGCACCAGGCGAAGCTGCGCGTTTCTCGCTGCGCCCTGTGAAAACAGCAATTCCTTCTGGTAACCTGCGACCGCTTGATCGGCGACGTCCTGCGTGTCGTTCGGGTTGCTTGTCCGTGCTTCCTCGACCGTGCTGGCCAGTTCCCGCACCAGTTCCTGTTGGCGCAGCCGAAGATGTTTTTCATAGCGCAGAAAGTTATTTTGCGTGCTGTGGCTATTTGCCATACTGATGACTCCGTCTCCAATTCCTGCAACACTCACCAGTGTTGGACGCATGATGAGGCAGAATGGTTGAGAATATTTTTTTATTTTAGGAAGGCGTCACAGCGCAGTACGGAAATGGCCCTGGCGGCTGTGTGGAATGCGGAGGGGACGCGGAGGATCGGTGCTGGCCGAAGCGTGCCCGGAGACAAAAAATTGTTGCTGTACCGGTGCAACTTGATCGCGGCTCGACGGGCAAGTAGTCTGATAGGTATGTATGAAGATTTTCGAGCTGTAGACCACTGGACTGCGGAAGGACTGCATTGCACGTGGAAGGGCAACATCGTTGCCATCGCAACCCGGCATGCGGATGCGGTGGATGTCAGATTTATCGTGAACGACCGGTCTCTTGTAATAGCGATGCCGCTTCTTGCCTGGGTGGAATTTCGAAAGCGGACCGGCAATGTCATCACAGATTATCTGGCGGCGCAAATCGCGGGGCACTATCTCAAACAGTCCATTGAGAATGGGTACGACAATGGTCGAGAAATCTACACCATGACCGTCGACGAAGTCCTGGCCCATCTGGATGTCGTAATGCGTGAAGCCGGCAATACGCGCAACCTGCCGGTTCTTCCTGTGCTCGCCGAGGATTATCCCGGTTCTGCTGAAGGTGTAGTGCGCGGAGAGAATGTAGGCGCAGGCTTTCCTTAAAGAAAGGCTGCGAGAGATGGAATTCAGCGATCTACAGCATCGGGAGACCCGGATTAGCTCGTTCCCGTCGGGGTGCAGGCAATCCACCTGGCCCGTTTGAGGCGCACAATACATTTCCATGTTTCTGCGTAAACTGAAAATCGAATATCTCGATGACGCGGGGGAGCGACACGCTTGCCCCATTCATTGGATTGATAATTTCGCCATGCGGAACTTCACCAATGATGCTATGTTCGACGATACCCTGCCGGTGGGCGACGGCCTGCTCGAAGCAGGGTTTCGCGTGCCCCTTCCGGAACTGACGGCAGCCATGGACGACTGGTTTCGCCGTAAGGGTTATTTGAAAGCCGCAGGAGCGCTCAACGTTACCGAACTTCCCCGCTAGAGCGGAGGCTGGGTCACTGTAAGGCGCGTAGATGATCTCAACGGGCATTTTCCTCAAAGAAAATGCCCACGGACATAAGCTCGAAACATGATATTTACCCTGCTTTCGCTCTGACACCCCGGCCTGCTTGCACTTTTGCAGGGAGAGATTGATTCGCGTGCGTCTGACGTGTTGTAAGGCAGGCTCGATCCAGCAGTTCATGCATGCCGCCAGGCACGCCGGGCAACGGGTCAGCACAGTCGCGGACGCGTTTTCGAGTCGAGGGTCACTCCATGTAGGCCATCCCCTGGATTCGATGTGCCTGACCGCGGGCGTGACAGGACCGTCATATTTAGTTGATTTCCGAATGCATGCGGAGTCATACTCTCTCCACAAACAAATCGCTTCAATAAATGAATTGATAGACCATCAACTCATGTATTATGGTGTACGTTTAAGCGTGGATGTCCCGTTGAACCGGCAAATTAAGAACGTTCGCCGGGGACGGGCTTCGTGAGAGTATATTCAACGTGGGCCCGAAATATTCCGGATTGTAATCCGCAAAATCGCTCTGCCAGATGAGACGGCAACTCCAGGTGTAGCCCGACTGGAGGGAGTACAGACAGGGATCGACCGAAGGGTTCGAACAGACAGAGTGGTGGAGGGAGTAGTGGTCACAACGCCGTCCCAGCAATTGGTTTTTCCGAAGAAACATTACTTGAATAGCGACTATGGTCTCAAGTCCTGGTTATTGACGATCGATCATAAGCGTATCGCCATTCTCTATCTGCTTACGACAAGCTTCTTCTTCATTATCGGTGGGACAGCAGCGGCATTGATTCGCCTGGAATTGCTGACTCCCGCCGGGGATCTGATGGCATCAGATACCTACAATAAAATGTTTTCCATCCACGGCATCATTATGGTGTTCTTCTTTTTGGTGCCCGTAGCGCCTGCGGTGCTTGGCAATTTTCTTATCCCGCTGATGATTGGCGCCAAAGATGTGGCATTCCCGAAATTGAACCTGCTGAGCTGGTATTTGTTTTCGATTGGCGGGTGCCTTGAACTGTGGATGATGATTTCCGGTGGCGTGGACACCGGATGGACATTCACCACCCCCCTCAGCACCCATTTTGTAAACACAAATGTGGTCGCCGCGGCGATGGGAATTTTTGTCGCCGGTTTCTCTTCCATCTTGACCGGCCTGAACTTTGTCGTCACCATCCACCGACTTCGCGCTCCTGGCATGACGTGGTTCCGGCTGCCGCTCTTTATCTGGTCCTATTACGCGACTTCCATCATCTTCATTCTGGCTACGCCTGTGATCGCAATTTCGATGGTGCTCATTGTGCTGGAGCGGCTCATCGGAATCGGGGTGTTTGATCCGCGAATGGGTGGGGACCCGCTTCTGTTCCAACATCTCTTCTGGTTCTATTCACACCCTGCCGTCTATGTCATGATTTTGCCGGGCATGGGAATCATGTCGGAAGTAATAGCGTGTTTTTCCAGAAAACGCGTCTATGGGTATACGGCTGTCGCATTTTCATCCATCACCATTGCGGTATTCAGCTTCATGGTGTGGGCGCATCACATGTTCATCATGGGGATTTCGAACTATTCGGCACTCGTTTTCTCGCTTTTGAGCATGTTCGTCGCCATCCCTTCCGCCATCAAAGTTTTCAACTGGACCATGACCATGTACAAAGGCTCCATATCGTTCGATACACCGATGATGTATGCGCTCGGCTTTATTGGGCTTTTCACCATCGGTGGTTGCACTGGGGTCATGTTGGCGGCTCTTGGACTCGACATTCACTTGACGGAGACGTACTTCGTCGTGGCTCATTTCCACTACATCATGGTGGGCGGCATGGTCAGCGCTTACATGGCGGGCCTGCACTTCTGGTGGCCGAAAATGACCGGTCGAATGTATTCCGAAGCGATGGGGAGATTGGCGGCCGCGATCCTCTTTATCGGCTTCAATATCACATTCTTTCCGCAGTTCATCCTCGGCTATCTCGGCATGCCGCGACGCTACCATGCCTACCCACCGGAGTTTCAGGTTTTGAATGTGTTCTCCACCGCCGGCGCCTCGATTCTCGCGATCGGCTATTTGCTGCCCGCACTGTATCTTCCCTGGTCTTTGAAATATGGGAAAGTTGCGGGGCCGAATCCCTGGAGAGCGGCTGGTTTGGAGTGGCAGATTCAGTCGCCTCCGCTTACCGAAAATTTCCCTGTGATGCCGGAAGTTACGGAAGCGTACGACTACGGCAATATTCCAGACAGGGTTGAAGTCGCAGGTTGATTCGGTTGGAT
>JBDTBI010000439.1:0-5298 GCA_039924215.1 Acidobacteriaceae bacterium | reverse complement strand
GCTGCCCTCGGATCAAAGCCAGCGTAACCACATAGGCTATGGCGAAAGCTGCCATTAGCGAGTGCAGCATGAACGCGGCAATCAGGCATACGGTGCCGGCAAACATGCGGCGCTCCAGCACATAGGCAATGGCAAACAGCGTCAGTGGCGTTGAAAACGAGCGGGCTGTCAAATATGGATCAAAAACGAAAATTGCGGTTCCGGCCACCGGCAGGGTAAGGGTGACGGTCGTCAGCAGCATCGCGCTCCACCGCGCTGGAGCGCTGGTAAACAGCAGGCTCGTCAGGCGCCAGCAGGCGAAGAGCATGATCCATAGCGATGCTAGGTAGCTTGTAAACAGCGCGTATTGCAAGGGGAGGTGTAGTCCGCGGATGATCCAGCCAAGCGCCAGGGGAAATACCGAATGTCTCAGGTGAGGCAGAATATACTCTGCATGCAACGAGAACAAGGAAGGATGAATGACCTTTTCAATCCCTGCCAGATAGATAGCAGCATCATCCGCATACGGGTGGTAGCCATGGATGAGCAGAGCGAAAAGTGTGAGGCAGGAAAGGAACACATAAGGCTTCTGGCAAAAATTCAGAAGGTGCTGCATTCCTGGGGTGCTTGTTGCCGATAGCAATCTCGTCAACAGCGAAGACCGTTCTTGGGCGGGAGCCGGGTCTCCTACGAGTGAAACTGGCAAACCAGCCTCCTGAAACAGTTATCTAGATATGCGTCGCAGTCGAACCTGGTAGCGATGAGCCGGGATAGCGGATTGAGCGGTTTCACACCAAACTCTAAGAAAATTCTGGTCCGTGCCGAAAATTGCTTCCAAGCATAGCGAGTTGCGGTCTGTATGTCCAGCGGGTATTCGTGTATGTGGTTTGGGCAACACCCGAAGTATGTCTCAGTCAACGCTCAACGCGTATTCTCTGCTGTTTTTGCATTCATTCTCATGGCAATCGTCTTCTGAGCAGTCGTTTCTAATGCCTCTGCCTGAGGAAGCAAGGTAACAGCCTTACTGATCATAGGATCCCATGCGACCCGTACCTTCATCCCGTCCCGTTCGCCGAAGACTGAGGTGAACAGCGAACTTTTAATGCTCATGTCAATCCACCCTCGAACACCGTCGATATCCTGGGTGACCCACGGAATCTGCTTGCTTGTCAGGAATGCCTCGAAGTCCTTGATCACCGAGTCATCGACTTTGAAATCTTTGGCAACCGTGTGGTTTACCAGGTAGCGGCTGGAAAAATTGAAAAATGCAAATTGCTGCATCAGAACCGTTTGAAAATGGTTGGATTTCAGAGGGGCAATATGTACGTCTGGAGTAATTCCACCGCCCCCGTAGACGGTCCGTCCGGAGTCCGTCAACTTCACCTCTCGATTGGCGTCGCTATGGGGCCGATCGGCAGGATTAAAGAAATAGTCGTACATGGAGACGCCGGTGTAGTTGCGTTGAATCAGGCGTCCGCTTGGAGTGTAGTAGTGGTAGGTGGTCAGGGCCAGAGCAGTGGTGTTGTCCGACATGGGATATACGGTCTGTACAAGGCCCTTGCCGAACGTGGTTTCACCGGCGATTAAAGCGCGGTCATGATCCTGCAGCGCGCCGCTAACGATTTCTGCCGCTGAAGCCGTACCACGGTTTACCAGGATCACGATTGGATAATTTCTATTCTGGTCGCCGCGCGTTGCGCGATAGGTAATGGGTGGGAAAGAGCGCCCGCGCTGCGAAACAATGACTTGGCCCTTCGTAAGGAAATCTCCAGATACAGAGACCGCTTCACTCAGCAGGCCGCCAGGGTTCCCGCGCAGATCAATGATAAGGCCGTGAATTGGGCCCATCCTCTGCAGGGCATCTACGACTTCCTTGCCGGTTTCTTCTTCGGCAAAATCTTTGATCTGGATATAGCCGACGCCCGGTTGAATTTCGTATCCAAGATCGACACTGCGGCGTGGAATCTCCGCACGGACCAGGTGGAAAACCATTGGATCGTGTCTGCCTTCTCGCGCGATCGTGACGTCCACGGGGGTCCCCTTTGGCCCCTTGAGCAGGTTGGCAACGTCCAGCGTGGTTGCCTGCTTGATGGGTTTGCCGTCCTTTCCAATTCCGCTGATAGGCTTCCCATCCACCGCGAGAATTACGTCTCCAGGCCGAATTCCGGCCCTGAAAGACGGGGTCCCTTCAAATGGGTTCACCACGACAATTTTGTTGCTCACTTGCATAATCTGCATGCCAACACCGAAGTACTTCCCGGTCTCTTCCTCCCTCATCTCGGCAAAGGCCGTGGGATCGTAGAAGTTGGAGTGGGGATCCAGCACATGCAGCATGTCGGGAATGGCGCCGTCGTAAATGGCCGAATCGACCAGGGTCTTGGTCATCGGCTCGGCATAGTATTGCTCGACGATGCTATAGACGTTTGTAAATTGCTTCAGGCTGTCCCGCAGCGTGGACTGATCGCCTGACGTCTGGGCACCGACGGTTCGATCAAGAAAAGCGCCAGTAACGCCACAGACGACAAGAAAAACAACGACGAAGAACAACGAGCGACGAGTACGGGGAGACATGGATCGTCAGTTCCTTTGGCTACGTGCCCGGAGTCACGTTGCGGTTGGGTAGCAAGCGAAAATTACATGCAATACAGGCTCAGTGTAGCATTGCTGCACGTCTGAACGGTCCCGGTGCAAGCGAACTTCCGGCCGGCGGCTGGGCCATGTAATTTGGGCCGGTTGGGAATGCGCCCTCTGATGCGGTTAGAATGAAAGAAACGGAATCGACCTGCAACGTGTGCAGTATCCGCATCGGCATCGACCTTAGAATTAGAGGCCAGCGGATTCGAGATCGTTATAACGCCTGCAAGCATGGATGGTATGAGCTAACACATGATGTTTCGAGCGGTTATGCGCGTTGTTCTTCCTCTGGCCGTAGCCAGTCCCTTATGCTTTTGCTGTGCGGCACAAACAACCGGCAGCTCCTCTGTCGCTGGAGCTCCAACCATTGCTTCCAGTACCAGCCTGAATTCAAATTCCAACGATCTGGTCAGCCTGTATGGGTCTCCAGTCGTGGAGATCATTGCCCGGGTCAACGATCAGGTGATTACCAGTTCCGACTTGGCGCGGGCGCAGACGCAACAGGCACAGGAAGCGCGCCATAACAACCTGACTATCGAGCAGATCAACAAAAGCCAGAAGAACCTACTTCGAGATTTGATCGACCAGCAGCTATTGCTATCGAAAGGCAAGCAGCTAGGCATTACCGGAGATACCCAGCTGATTCAGCGGTTGGACCAGATTCGTAAAGAAAACCATCTGGACTCCCTTGACGACTTGCAAAAAGCAGTTGAGCAACAGGGCATTACGTATGAAGATTTTAAGGCGAATATCCGCAACAGCATCATTACACAGCAGGTAGTGCAGAATGAGGTTGGCGGCAAACTGCAATTATCCCAGGCGGAACTCCAAAAGTATTATCAGGATCACCTGGATCAGTTCACGCATCAGGAGTCGATCCACCTCGGCGAAATCCTGATTCCCACCAGCAAGGATGCCACTAGCGACCAGTTGGCTGCTGCGGACGCCAAAGCCAAAGAGGTGGAATCCAAGCTGAAAGCCGGAGCAAGTTTCACAGATATGGCGAAACAATACTCTGCAGGCCCGACAGCACAACAGGGTGGAGACCTGGGCGAGTTTCACCGTGGTGCGATGGCAAAGGTATTGGAAGACCAGACCTTCAATCTTTCCGTCGGCGGATATACAACTCCAATTCGCACCCGGCAGGGGTACGTCATTCTGCAGGTTACGAAGCATGTTCCTGGAGGGGCCGAGCCGCTGCAAAAGGTGGAGAGGCAGGTGGAACAGGCTGTTTATACGGAGAAGATGGGGCCTGCGTTGCGAGAGTATCTCACGCGTCTGCGGAATGAGGCCTATATCGACATACGCCCTGGGTACACCGATTCGGGTGCTAGTTCGAATGAATTCAAAGGCATTGAGTTCGCGGCCTACGAACCACCCCAGGCGAAAAAGAAAAAGCATATCGTCAAGAGTCGGTACGACAATCAGGCTCGGTTCACTCGAGGAGCCGCTCATAAATCGGCAACTACGCGAGTCGCTAAATCCAACGGCGCTGAACCCGCGAAGATGGCACATAGAAGTAAGCCCGTGAAATTCCGCTACGGTCGTGCGCCCTCCGCTCCGGTTTCTGCCGAACAGGTTGCTACCTCGGCCAATATTAGCGAGCCGGCATCCGCCGTGAACTCGCAAAATCCTGGATCGGCGGCACCGGCCAATGAAACGTATGTGCAGCCCCTTGGCCCGGATCTGGAGCATCCTACCTTGATCACGCAGCCGAAACAGGGGAAGCGGCGGTTCAGCGACGAAGCGCGCCGCAGGTCACAGGAGAAAGCCAGGAAAAAGCGCGTGAAGGGGCACCAGACAAAAGAATCCAAGCATGCCCCTGACAATGCAAAGCCGACACGCCTGACGCCTACCGAGGCTGCAAATGCGGGTGTGCAAAATGCTGCCCTGGGGTTAAATGGATCCACGGCGACGAAAAAGAAGAAGGCAAAACGAAAGAAAACCGTGGGACACGACGGCAAAAAAATACGCATGAGCGACGAAAAGAAAATAGAGGAACAGGAAAAGGAGAAAGGTGCTTCAGCCGCTCCCAGTTCACAAACATCTTCCTCGTCGACTGGACAGCCCCAGTAAAAGAACTGGCCGCGTCCGCCGTTAAATCCATGTTCCATGCAGGTCCGGATTGCCGGACTTCCGTACTAGCTGGATTCCGGGAGAGAAGCACATGAAAGATTTCTTCCTTGCCGACGCAGCCAGGTATCGTGGCCGTACGATCCGGTCCCATTTCCTGGTCGCGCAAAAACAGCTGCGCGACCGAAGCGACGGCACAGCCAAGTATTTGTCCATTAGCTTGTCGGATCGTACGGGGCGTCTCGACGGGCGCATTTGGGACAATGCTGAATTGCTGGCCTCTAAGTTCGCGCAAAATGACTTTGTCGATGTGCGCGCCTGTGTGGATGAATTTAACGGAAAGCTTCAGCTTCGGATCACGGATCTCACCCGGCTAGACCCGACTCAGATCGACCTGGGAGATTTTCAACGCAAAACCACACGAGACATCGAAGCTCTATGGGCGGAACTCCGCTCTGCTGTGAACAGCTTTACCGATCCCGATTTGAAGCGGCTTGTATTTGCTTTCATTGACGATCCGGAAATTGCCCAACGGTCTCGGACTGCGCCGGCGGCAAAGTTTATGCACCACGCATGGATCGGTGGCTTGCTGGAGCATGTTGTCGATCTGAT
>JBDTBI010000438.1:0-3017 GCA_039924215.1 Acidobacteriaceae bacterium | reverse complement strand
GCCGGTATACAGCGCCCGTGCCGGTTGCCGCGGGCTGCGCCTGGGCTGGCATGGAAGCGAGCGAAACGATTGCGGCCCACGCGAGGCATGCGACAACGGATGTCGCACTTGATCCTAGTTTTGCCATGTTGATCCCTGTTCCCCTCTGTCTCTCGCATAAATCTGTGCAAAGGAGAGTCTATACGCTTCACGCGCGGGGGAGGTTATTCAACGTGGTAATTTGGCGCTTCGCGAGTGATGATCACGTCATGCACGTGGCTTTCACGCAAGCCGGCATTGGAGATGCGAATGAAGCGGGAGTTCTGCTGAAGTTCGCTAATACTGCCGCAGCCGAGATACCCCATTCCAGAGCGCAAGCAGCCCACCAACTGATAGACCATGGATTCGAGCGGTCCACGATAGGGGACGCGGCCTTCGATGCCCTCAGGAACAAATTTTCCCAGCCGATTTTGATCGCTGCCCCCGCGAGAGGCAACCGCGCCGGAGGCTTCGCCCTGCTCTGCCAGATCGCGTGAGCTTTGAAAGTAACGTTCGCCCGAGCCCTGGGACATGGCGGAGATGGAGCCCATGCCGCGATAGCTTTTGAAGGAGCGGCCCTGGAAAAGAATCGTTTCGCCTGGGCTTTCATCAACACCGGCAAACAAAGAGCCGATCATCACCGTGCTGGCTCCGGCAGCAATGGCTTTCGCTACGTCGCCGGAATACTTGACGCCTCCATCGGCGATGACAGGGACGCCGTAGGATTTGGCGGCGCGATACGCTTCGGAGATTGCGGTGATCTGCGGCATGCCCGCCCCGGTCACCATACGCGTGGTACAGATCGATCCCGGGCCGATGCCGACCTTGATAGCGTCCGCACCCGCTTCGATCAGCGCCTTGGCACCTTCATAGGTTGCGATGTTGCCTGCCATGAGATCGATTTCAGGGAAATTCTTTTTCACAAGCCGGACTGCATCCAGCACCCGCGAAGAGTGGCCGTGGGCGGAGTCGATGGCCAATGCATCCACGCGATTCCGCACCATTTCGCCGGCGCGCTCGAGAAAATCTCCAGTGGCGCCGATGGCGGCAGCCACGCGCAGACGGCCCTGCAAATCTTTGGCGGCGTTCGGGTATTTCAATTTCTTCTGGATATCCTTGACGGTGATCAGACCCTTTAATTCATATTGATCGTTGACCACCAGCAGTTTTTCAATGCGGTGCTGATGCAGAATCTGCTCCGCTTCCTGCAGGGTTGTGCCCACGGCCACGGTGATGAGGTTTTCTTTCGTCATGACCTCGCCGACAGGAATGTCGGTGCGGGGTTCAAAGCGCAGATCGCGGTTGGTGAGAATTCCAACCAGCTTTTTGTTTTTGGTAACAGGCACGCCGGAGATTTTGTACCGGCGCATCACTTCCAGCGCTTCGGAAATGAGCTGCTCGGGCGCAATGGTCACTGGATCGACGATCATGCCGCTTTCCGAACGCTTCACTTTATCGATTTCCGCAGCCTGCTGCTCGATGGAAAGATTGCGATGGACAACTCCGATGCCGCCCTGCTGGGCCATAGCGATGGCCAGCCGCGATTCTGTCACGGTATCCATGGCGGCGCTGAGCAGAGGAATGTTCAGAGTGATGTTGCGGGTGACGTGCGTCTGGGTGCTGGCCTGGGTCGGCACAACTTCACTGTACGCGGGAACGAGAAGGACATCGTCAAACGTTAACGCTTCGGGAACCGGGAACTCGATCATAGGGCACGACTGGAGTGGCGGGTGGGTTCAAAGTCCGGGCATATCGTGGTTGGCATACTTGATTGTAAGGTTCCGGAAACCTTCCGGCAACTGCGGCAACCGTGGCTGCAGGTGGTTCGCTACGCGCCGGTACGGGTGTAGGCTAAGCGGACACGCATTCCAAAATGTTTCAGGGGAACAAAATGGCATCCGCACTGATCACTGGAACCAGCAAAGGAATTGGGTTCGAGACGGCGCTGGCATTCGGCCGCGCCGGACACGAGGTGTATGCCACCATGCGGAATCCATCGCAATCGCCGCGGCTGGCGGATACGGCAGCACGCGAGAATCTGCCGATTCACGTGACGGCGATGGATGTGACTCGGATGCGTCGGTGAGCGATGCAATCACCCCTATCCTGAAAGACCACGGACCGATCGATGTGCTGGTGAACAATGCGGGCGTGGAAGCGGTGGGCTCCGTGGAAGAGCTGCCTCTCTCCAGGTTTCGAGCCATCATGGAGACGAACTATTTTGGTGCGCTTCGCTGCATTCAGGCGCTACTGCCGCAGATGCGCCAGCGTCGCAGCGGATGCATTATCAATGTGAGTTCTGTCGCCGGGCGCATTGTGAACCCTCCTATGACTTCGTACTGCGCATCGAAGTGGGCACTGGAAGCGTTGAGCGAAGGGCTGGCCGGGGAGATGAAGACATTCAATGTTCGCGTGGCCCTTGTGGAACCGGGTATTGTTGCCACTTCGATGGCGGATCGCATTGAAAGTACACCGACTGAATCACCGTATAGGCAGAGCGCGCGCTTCGTTGCCCTCTATGCCAATGCGTCGAAAGATCCCGTGCCTCCGTCGGTGGTGGCCAGCAAGATTCTGGAAATTGCCGACAGCGGGACCTGGCAGTTGCGCCATCCGGTGGGGCCGGATGCTGTTCCATTCCTGCAGTGGCGCAGGCGGATGACAGACGAAGATTGGGTCGAGATGAATGCCGGGGACGATGCAGCGTTCTTCCAGCGGCTGAGTGAAGCGAACGGTTGATTGAAGATTGTCCCCACTGCCAGCGTGTTGAGTGCTCTGGGCAAAGCCGGTCACTGCCATGTTGGGCTTGTCAGCTCGATTCTCCACATTGGGCCGCCCTGGTACAGTTGGCCCTCCAGCTTGACGAACGCTGGGGCGATACCGCCGAGAATCCAAATGTGGATGTCTTTCGGCTCCTTACCGATCAGCGGCGCGACGAGTCCGGCCACGCCGCCAATTTCCGTTTTGAGGACATACTGAGTCGCCTTGTAGCGGAGACCGGC
>JBDTBI010000437.1:0-2705 GCA_039924215.1 Acidobacteriaceae bacterium | reverse complement strand
CTTCACACAACCGGGCGTGGCGACGCGCAATTCTCTGACCGGCCCCGGAACCTACGGTGTAAACCTTGGCGTCCATAAGATCTTCCACGCCACCGACCGCTTTAACGTTGAAATCGGCGCGGACATCGATAACCTCTTCAACCATCCGATGCGCTCGCCCGATGCTAGCTACGCGTACAGCGGACCAGAGGGCGGCGCCTCCTACGCCGGCGTGGGAAGTTTCAACCTGCTCGTGGATCAAACTCCTCCACCTGCGGGCCAACAGCCGGGACTGCTGCCGCTCTCGACCGACTACACTCCAAATACTGGAAATATTGTTGGGAATTTTGGCCAGAATTACCAAACCTTCGAACAGGAAGGTGTCAGCGGGAATCGGGTCATTCGGCTGCGAGCTCGGATCAGCTTCTAACCCGAACGTTTGCCACGATGATCCGGGCAGGTGGGGCGACCCACCTGCCCGGATCGTTTCCAGCGTATCGGGAATCGCGACATCTAAATCGTCAGAAAACTGTAGAGACAGTAGAGATAGCAAATGCACCGGAAATTATTTCGCGTAGTGGTGATGTTGGCGCTTTTCTGTAGCGTTGCAAGTGCGACGTCGCGGCCCGGAGGTTTTCGCGTCCTCGGTCCCGGCGGCGGCGGTGCGATGTTCAATCCCACCATCAGCCCACATGATCCTAATACAGTGTTGATCTCCTGTGACATGACGGGCTCCTACATCACGCACGATGGGGGGCATACGTGGAGAATGTTTAACCTGCGCGGGACGACACGTTTTTTTGTCTTCGACCCGCTGGCTCCCCACACCATGTATGCAGAAACCATAGGCCTTTGGCGAAGCACGGATGATGGAGAGAGTTGGAAGCTGGTCTATCCCAGGCCTTCATCGGTGGATGGTGTCGAGATGTCCTCCGACCATGCCGACGAAAAAGTTCTCGCCCGGCCAAATCCTCTCGGTGCCATTGCCGCACTGGCTATCGATCCTGCCGATTCGCGGACTCTCGATGCAGCGGCCGGCGACAAAGACGCATCGGCCCTTTTTGTTTCCCACGATTACGGTGTCAGTTGGCAGAAGGAAGCGACTCTGCCCGAAGTGCCCCGGCATCTCTGGGTGGACCCATATTCTCCTCGCGCAGCAAGAACACTCTTCATCGTTGGAACACACTTTGTCGTGACCAAGAGCGCGACTGGCATTCGCAAGTCCGAACTATCTAGTTCAGCCGGCGTGACGGACTCAACGGCTGGTTTTGCCGGCCAAGGAAGATCGGTTTTCTATGGGACGTCCCAGGAAGGCGGATTCGTTTCCAGAGACGGGGCAGTTTCGTGGCAGCCCATCGTTTTGCCTGGCACAGGTGCAAGAGTGCGCGCTGTCGCAACCAGCCTGCATCATCCGGAGACGGCTTACATTTCCTACAGCCACCTGGCGCTTGGCGGCGAGGTCTGGCACGGTGTAGCCAAGACAATCGACGCCGGACGCACATGGAAATTGGCGTGGAAGGAGAGTATGGCTGCTGCATCCAACGTGCACGACGCCTGGATTACGCCGACCTTCGGGACCGATTGGGGTGAAAATCCCTTGATGCTCGGCGTGGCGGATCAGGACCCAAATCTATGCTATGGCACGGATTTCGGACGGACATTGGCTACGGCCGATGGCGGCAGGAATTGGTATGCAAAATATTCGCGACGAGTACCCGGCGCGGAGTGGACGACAACCGGCCTCGATGTCACGAGCGATTACGGTATTTTTTTCGATCCCTTTGATGTCAAGCGACAATTCATCGCATATACAGATATCGGGCTCTTCCGTAGCGAAGACGCGGGCAGGTCCTGGTCGAGCAGCATCTATGGGGTTCCGCCAAAGTGGAGGAATACGACCTACTGGATAGTGTCCGATCCGAAGGTGCGCGGCCGTATATGGAGCGTCAATAGCGGCACGCACGACCTGCCGCGTCCTAAGATGTGGCGTCACACCCTGGTTGAGTCGTTCAAGGGCGGGGTGTGTCGCAGCGACGACGGCGGTCGAACCTGGAAGGAATCCAATGCGGGAATGAAGGAAACCGCCGCCACACATATTCTGCTCGACCCCACCAGCCCGCCGCAGGCACGCGTACTTTACGTAGCCGCGTTTGGCCAGGGCGTGTACAAGAGCAGCGACGGCGGCGCGACGTGGAACCTAGAGAACACCGGAATCACCCAGAAGGAGCCGTTTGCATGGCGGCTTGCTAGAGCGTCCGACGGAACTCTCTATGTAATCGTCGCGCGTCGATCGGAAGATGGAAGCATCGGCAACGACGGCGACGGCGCACTTTACAAGTCGCTGGATGGTGCGGAGACGTGGACGCCTGTAAAGTTGCCCGCCGGAGTCAATGGTCCAAACGGGCTTGCCATTGATCCACGGAATCCACAGCAGCTCTATCTTGCTGCCTGGGCTCGCGCCATTGGAACGCATGGAATGGGTGGTGGCATTTATATTTCAAACAACGGGGGAAAGACGTGGAAAAATACACTTGATCGCGACCAGCACGTGTACGCCGTCACGATCAGTACCCGCAATCCGGATGTTTTATATGCAGCCGGTTTCGAGTCTTCCGCATGGAGATCTTTCGACCGTGGTGAGCATTGGACACATATCGCTGGGCCGAACTTCAAGTGGATGCACCGCGTTATCGTGGATCCGGTAACTCCAGGAGATATATACGTGA
>JBDTBI010000436.1:0-2641 GCA_039924215.1 Acidobacteriaceae bacterium | reverse complement strand
GTCAGAGTCCACAGTGTGTGCTTTTATTTTATGAGATATCTCGTTCAGCCTCTGTTAAGAAATCAGTGCAATGCTGTTGCCTTCCTTGCTTTTCTGCGCGAGGATCGTGCGGAGGACGGTATACTTTTTTGGGTAGGTTCCCATGCGCAGAACACCTATTTTCGATTTCGTTTCTAGAAACGCTCCCGTGGGGCAGAAGTGCATGTACCGTTGCCCGTTGAGCCTGTCTGCGCGGCCGCGAACTAGCCTGTTTGGCAGCAACTAAGCTGTCCGCTGATCGTTTGGCGAACATTCGAGCGTGTGCCGCGCTGGATTCGGCTCCGACATCCCCTGGCGTTTTTACTCTGAACATAGCCTGGCTGAAGTTCCGGGACAGCCCGCACCCAGTTTCGTAAACTGCGAGGAAAGCTACGATGCAGAACGACGGAATCGGTTCCTATAAAAACTCCGAGAAATACAAACGATTTGGTCCCAAGCTGGTGGGTCCCCTTCCAGGCCCAAAGGCAAAAGCTGTCATCGACAGCGATAGGAAATGGATTTCGCCCAGTTACACGCGACCCTATCCGATGGTAGCGAAAAGCGGCCGCGGGACGCGGGTGGAAGATGTGGACGGCAATCAGTTCCTCGATTTTGCCGCCGGCATTGGCGTCTGTTCGACCGGGCATTGCCATCCGGAAGTGGTGAAGGCGATCCAGGGACAGGCAGCCGAACTGATTCATATGTCCGGCACGGACTTTTATTACGAAGCGATGAGCCAACTGGCAGAGCGGCTGTCGAGCATCGCCCCCATGCCGGGGCCGCATCGGTTTTACTACGGCAACTCCGGTGCGGATGCCACCGAGTGCGCGTTGAAACTTGCCCGCTATCACACGGGAAGGCAGAACGTCATTGCGTTTCTGGGAGCGTTTCACGGCCGCACGATGGGCGCGCTTTCCCTGACGGCCTCCAAAGCTCAGCAACGACGCCGCTTTGGCCCGATGGTACCCGGCATTACGCATGTTCCGTATCCGTATACGTATCGTGGATGCAGCGGCGGGCCTCGGGAACAGGAGGCATTCGCGCTGGGTTGTGCCCGCTTTATTGAAGAAAAGCTTTTCAAGACAACGCTGCCTCCTGAGGAAGTCGCTGCAATTTTCGTTGAGCCGGTGCAGGGCGAAGGCGGCTATGTCGTGGCTCCCGCGAACTTCATGCGCGAGCTGCGGGATATTTGCGATCGCCACGGCATTCTGCTGGTGGTCGATGAAGTGCAGTCCGGCGTGGGGCGCACCGGCAAGTGGTGGGCTGTCGAACACTCCGGAGTCGAACCGGACATTGTCTGCATCGCCAAAGGAATCGCCAGCGGCATGCCTTTGAGCCTGTGTATGGCACGCGCCAGCATTATGGATTGGAAGCCCGGCTCGCACGCGTCCACATTTGGCGGGAACCCGGTTGCCATTGCAGCCGCGATGGCTACGCTGGACATTATCGAGCGGGAAGGAATGACCAATGCCGCCAAGGTGGGCGGGGTCATGAACGAGCGCCTGCAGGAATGGCCGAAAAAGCACCCGATCGTCGGAGAAGTACGCGGGCGCGGGTTGATGATTGGTATAGAAATCGTGAAGGACCAGAGGTCGCGTGAGGCGGCAACGGAATGGCGCAACCAGCTTGCGACACTGGCGTTTGAGCGGGGTCTGCTGATTCTTGGCTGCGGAGAATCGTCGATTCGACTGGCTCCCCCGCTGATTCTGAAACAGGAAGAAGCCGACATCGCACTCGACATTCTGGAAGAGAGTATTGCGGAAGTAGAACGCCAGCCTTTCCCTTCCCTGGCCGCATCCATGGCCTAGGTCTGCAGTGGAAGGGAACTCATTCGACACTATGGACAGCGAGATTTTGCTGCCCTCTCATTCTTATCCCTGCTAGAGTGATGTTCATCACCCCCATGCATATTTCACGAGTTGAAGAAACCCGTCTTTCCATTTTTGAACGGACGCTCGGCTGGCTAGACCACCGGGTCGTCCGTTCAACTCTTTCTCCGAACCACCCGGTCCATCTGATGACTGGGCTGCGAGGCGAGGACGCGGCGTATTTTCATCTGCGACGGTTGGGGTACACGATTGTGGCACGGCGCTGGCACAGCCCGAAATTGCGCGGAGATATCGACCTGATTGGATGGGACGGCAAGTGTCTTTGCTTCATTGAGGTAAAGACGCGCAGTTCGCACGGCTTTCAACCTGCTGAAGTGGCCGTTGACCATGACAAGAGAAGGATTCTGGCGCAGATGGCGCACGAATACGTTCGCCATCTGGAAACTCCGGATACGATTCCAACGCGTTTCGACATCGTCTCCGTGTATTTTCCGGGTGGCATTCCTGAGTTTGACGTATTCCGCGGCGCTTTCGACTGGAACTGAAATTCCATTCAACCCAGGTTTCGATTCAACCCAGGCTTCGATTCAAACCTGGTTCGACTCAACTCAGGGACAGTCTCGCTTAGATTTTTGCGCCAGCCAACGAAGATTGCGTGAGCGGAACGAATGCATCCGCCTCCCCGTCATACGCCGTCACAGTCGCCGTAGGAATATCAAAGACCCAGCCATGCAACCGAACTTCCTTGGCCTTCACCGCGCTTGCCACGACCGGATGCGTAAGCAGATTGCGCA
>JBDTBI010000435.1:0-4482 GCA_039924215.1 Acidobacteriaceae bacterium | reverse complement strand
AAAAATAATGGCAGCCGTGATGTACGGCATAATGCCCAGCGCAAATACGGTTAGTTTGCGCAGATTGCCGCCACTGAACATATCGATCAAGCCGAGGGAACTGCCACTGTTCTGAGCAAAAAATTGCTGCAGCAGTGTCGTATTGACTCCAGGCGTGGGAATATGCGATCCCAGCCGATAGATCGCGAGGATAAACAGCGTGAACAGCACGCGCTTCCGCAGGTCTGGGATACGGAAGATGTTTGTAAATTTTTCCAGCATGGTACTCCTGCCTACTCGCCGATCAGAATTGCTTTGCCGCCGGCCTTCTCGATTTTCTCCTGAGCAGATTTCGAGAATTTATGGGCGTGGATGGTGACGGCCGCTGTCAGCTCGCCTACTCCGAGCACCTTGACCAGCGCATTGCGCTTGCGCACCAGTCCCAGAGCGACCAACTTTTCATAGGTCAGTTCGTCCTGAGTGAATTCTGCGATGCGATCCAGATTGAGCACGGTATATTCCGTGCGGAAAATATTGGTAAAGCCGCGCTTTGGCAGGCGACGATGCAGCGGCATCTGTCCACCTTCAAATCCGCGCATCAGGCTTGAACCCGACCGCGAGCCCTGCCCTTTGTGGCCCCGCGTGGACGTCTTGCCCATTCCGGAACCCATGCCGCGGCCAACCCGCTTCTTGCCGGAGTTCGCTTTCTTCGGTGCCCGTAAGTTTGATAAATTCATCATTTCCTGTCCTCAGTTTGCTCGCGCCAATCTGGCCGAAGTTCCCTACCCAACAATGCGAACCAGATGCGGAATCACCTTCACCATGCCACGGATGGAAGGCGTATCCTCCCGCTCCACGACTTGCTGGAGGCGTGTAAATCCAAGACCCTTTACCACCTTCTGGTGCTTTTCCGGGGTGCAGATGGCCGACCTGTAGTACTCAATCCGGATTGTCTTGCCGGCGGTTTTTGCGTCCGCAGGCTTTTTCACAGTTGCCTGTTTGTCTGCCATGGAATTACAACTCCTCTACTGACTTGCCGCGCAGGGCAGCCACATCGCGCTTGTCACGCAATTGCACCATGGCATCGAAAGTTGCCCGAACCACATTGTGCGGGTTTGCCGATCCCAGGCTTTTCGTCAGCACATTCTGAATCCCAACCGAGGTCATAATGGCCCGAACAGCGCCGCCTGCGATGACTCCCGTACCTTCAGGTGCGGGCTTCAACAAGACCTGGCCGGAACCAAAACGTCCCAACACCTGATGTGGAATCGAAGTCTCTGTCATGTTGACGCGCACAAGATGCTTCTTCGCCGCTTCGATTCCCTTGCGAATCGCCTGCGGAACTTCCTTGGCTTTCCCGGAACCAAAACCCACCACTCCAGCAGAGGCGTCGCCCACGACAACCAGCGCCGCAAAGGACATATTTTTGCCCCCCTTTACGACCTTGGTGACTCGGTTGATCGAGACTACCTGATCTTTCAGGTTGTACTGTCCGGCTTCCAACTTCTTCTTGACGATTGCCATTCTGTCTGTTTTCCTTTCAGACCTTGCGCGGACAGAAAAGTCCGATCTGTCCTGATCCCTAGAAATCTTTAGAACTTGAGGCCAGCTTCACGCGCTGCATCTGCCAGCGCCTTGATGCGACCGTGGTAGAGGTAGCCTCCGCGATCGAAAACCACTTTCTGGATACCCTTTTCCTTGGCCTTCTCTGCGATGAGCTTGCCCACCTCTTTTGCGGCCGCCACATTTCCGCCCGTTTTCAGTTTGGCGGTAACGCTGGAGGCTGAAGCCAGTGTGGTTCCCGTCTGGTCGTCAACCAACTGCGTGTAAATCTGATTCAACGAGCGATACACGTTGAGTCGAGGACGCTCTGCTGTCCCCTGCATCTTGCGGCGAATTCGATCGTGCACACGCTGACGGTTTGAATTGCGTAAAATCTGCGGAATCATTAAGATATACTTCCTTCCTAAAAGCGGAGATGCCCCGCATCCCCGTTCGGTCCTGAATTACTTGGCCCCGGTCTTGCCGACCTTCTTCTTCAACTTCTCGTCGGAGTAGCGAACACCCTTGTTCTTATACGGATCGGGCTTGCGCAGGGAGCGCATGTCCGCCGCTACCTGGCCTACTTTTTGGCGATCAATCCCACTGATGGTGATACGCGTCTGCTTTGGATCGATAGCGGCGGTAATACCCGTGGGCAATGGAAATTCGATCGGGTGGGAATATCCAAGCGTAAAAACGACTGTGTTCTTGCCTTTCAATTCCGCGCGATACCCGATGCCGACGATATCCAGGTCGCGAGTCCATCCTTCGGTGACACCGCAAACGGCGTTTGCCACCAGAGCTCGCGTTAGGCCATGAATGGCAGCCTGCGAGTCATCCTTGCGAAGGACATGCAGATACCCGTCTTTTTCCTCAAAATTCAAGCCTCCCGGAATGGGCTGTTCAACTTTGCCCTTTGGGCCTTCGACAACCACCAAATTGCCCTGCACGCTGTACTTCACGCCCTTACCAAGCGGAATCGGCTGTTTTCCTATACGCGACATCTTCTGGTTCTCTTTCCCTTCGGCTTGCGAGTCCCGCACGGGCTATCTATCCGTGCGTTCCACTGCAGCCCCGTTCCTTGCTTCACCTTTGCGAGCCCCAGCTACCAGACTTCGCACAGCAACTCGCCGCCCACGCCTGCATGACGCGCCTGACGGCCTGTCATCACGCCTTTGGGCGTGGTGATGATACTGATGCCGAGGCCGCCCTGTACGCGGCGGATCTCATCGCGATGCACATAGACTCGGCAACCGGGATGAGAAACGCGTGCCAGGCCGCGGATTGCCGCCTGGTTGTTGGTGTCGTATTTCAGATAGACCCGCAAAAACCGCCTGCTGTTTTCTTCCGTAGCCTTGTAGTTGCTGATGTAGCCTTCTTCCTTCAGAATTCTGGCTATCTCAAGCTTTAATTTGGAGGCCGGAATATCCAGCTTCGCATGCCGTGAATGAATCGCATTGCGAAGCCGCGCCAACAGGTCGGATACTGGATCGCTTACACTCATCGTCTCTCCTTGATTCCCCGTTCGCTCCGTTGAAGGAGAACCTGCGGTAACCTTGTTGCGCCTGCGTTTAAGAATTCAGGCGCCCTTATAAATTTTCGAAACTACCCGTCGAGCGTGGCCAAAGCCACACCGCTTACCAGGACGACTTCACGACTCCTGGTATCTCTCCGCGAAGCGCCAAGCCACGGAAGCAGAGGCGGCAAATGCCAAACTTCCGCAAAAAGGCGCGGGGCCGACCACACAGATTGCACCGGTTATGCTGCCGCGACGAAAACTTTGGTTTGCGTTTGTCTTTGACTCTTTTTGCAGTGGTTGCCATCGAACTTATCTTTTCCTCTCGCCTGGGTTAGGCCGTCTGCTGGAAGGGGATGCCGAAATGCTGCAGCAATGCCCGTGCCTGTTGATCGTCTTTGGCCGTCGTCACGATGGTGACGTTCATTCCCTTTAACTTGTCAACACGCGAATAATCGATCTCAGGAAAAATCAGCTGATCGCGGATCCCCAGCGTGTAATTGCCGCGTCCATCAAAGCTCTTGGCGGATACGCCCCTGAAATCACGCACGCGGGGAATTGCGGTTGAAATCAACCGATCCAGAAACTCATACATCTTCTCGCCGCGCAATGTAACCATGGCGCCGATCGGCATGCCCTCTCGAACCTTGAAGGCGGCAATCGACTTCTTCGCCCGGGTAACAACCGGCTTTTGACCGGTAATCAGGCCCAGATCGGTCATGAGCGGGTCCATGACCTTGACATTCTGCGTCGCTTCGCCGAGCCCCATATTGAGAACGATCTTCTCCAGCCGCGGCACTGCCATGATGTTTTTCAAGTCCAGTTCCTTCAAAAGCGCCGGCTTGATTTCCTTCAGATACTTATCTTTTAGTCTGGCTGCCATCTTCCATCCATCCTTGCATCGTGCCTTGCGATTCCAGCTTAAGCGGTTGCCCGATATTCCGTTCCTACCTTTAAAACCCTGAAGCTCAGTTACTTCTTCGTTTCCAGCGTTTGCCCACATTTGCGGCAGACCCGCACCTTTTTTTCGCCTTCAAACTTGAACCCTACCCGCACCGGTCCGCAGTCGCCGCAAACCAACATCACATTGGACACGTGGATCGGATTTTCCTGCTCCGCCACTCCCCCCTTGATGTTGCGCTGAGGGTTCGGCCTCACGGTCTTTTTCACCACCATGACATGTTCGACCAACAAGCGGTTCTTGTCCTGCATCACACGCAGTACTCTACCTTGCTTGCCCGTATCTTTTCCTGCTATCACCTGCACCTTGTCGTTGCGGCGAATCTTTAATCCTGCCATCCTCGTATCTCACTTCCTGTTCGGACGGGAATTGGGGCTGTACCCGCAATTCCTCGTCGCGTCCTGTGGAATCAAACCCTCAACCTGCCGCTTACAGAACTTCTGGCGCCAGCGAAACAATCTTCAAAAATTTCTTTTCCCGCAGT
>JBDTBI010000434.1:0-2562 GCA_039924215.1 Acidobacteriaceae bacterium | reverse complement strand
ATCTACGGCAAAATAATCGACGAGGAATATATCCTCTCCGGCCTAGTCAAACCGGGCCCCACGCGTTCACCGGCAGACTCAATCTCCATCGAGCATAATCAATGCGCCGTTGGGTCAGTGGCTGCTGTCGCCGTGAACAGGTTCAGGTCAATGGAATCCGCCATTGCTTTGTATCCCGTATCGTTCGGATGCACATGATCGCCGGAGTCGAACCGTACCAAATAGTGCAGTGGATTCTCAGGATCGCGCACAGCTTTGTCAAAGTCCACCACGCCGTCGAACACCGGGCTGGTGCGGATCCACTGATTCACCGCCGCCCGCACGGCTTCTCCCTCCTCGGAGTAACATCCGCAACCCTGATACGGGGTCAGCGTTGCGCCGAAGACTTTCATCCCATGCTGATGGGCCTGTGCCGCCAGTTGTGCGATGCCTGATTCCAGGTGCTGCACCAAATCACGATAGGGTTGATCGTCGGTGGTAAACCGCGCAATATCGTTGATGCTTTCCAGCACAATTACATACTTCGCATTGCTGCGGGCCACTATATCGGGGTTGATCCGCGATACCGCGTTCGGTCCATGGCCGTCCAGCAGGACTCGATTGCCCCCAATCCCCACATCCACCACGCCCAGCACGCCGGCCTTCTTGGTTGCTGCGTCTGCCGCCAGCCGTGTCGCCAGATAATTCGGCCAGCGATGATTTTCGTTCTCCGTGGAGCGGGTGCCATCGGTAATGGAATCTCCGATTGCCACCACGGCGGAATCCCCGGGCGCTTCCACATCCATTCCGCTCAGAAAATACCAGGAATGCACCCGCCAGTCCTTCCCAGCCAGGTCCGGCGTATTGGTCATGTTCCCCGTAGCCGCGTAGGAGATTTGCCGGGCACCGGAATGTTCTGTCGTCATCATGGTGTGGTCGGGGAGATAGATGCTGATCGCCATGTCCGACAGCGCCGGAACGTCCAGCGCAACGGAATCACTGACCACCTCCGCACCGGGAGGAATCACAATCGAACCCGTCCCGTTGAAGGTCAGGGTACGGTCGGATCCCGCCTGAATCGCGCTTCCATCCGCGCTTAGATCCTGACGCCCATCCGGATAGACGCCTGCACTCCCATTACGGCTGATCGCGATATGGACTGCGCCAATGTGCAGCGGCACCGCACCGAAGCGGTTGGAGAGCCAGATGCGAACGTGGCCGCCGCCAACGCTGGTGGGAACAATCTCACGGATTGTTTTGCCAGAAACGTCCGGCGCGCTATCCAGCGACTCGGCCACCATGGCCGCGCCCCACGTGGCTACCCAGGGAGAACTGGAGCGGGCCTGCGCAGCATAGCTGGCGGGAGCGGTCAGCAGCACAGTTGCCATTGCCAGTGCGAAAAAACCGGCAGCCAACCGGTACGAAGCGTTGCGTGTGCGTCCATGAATTTTCAAAAAAGGTGGCAAGAAATGCATCGGTGCTCCTCAAAAAATCTGTCCACAACAATCTATCAGAGCACGATGAGCAAGGATGCTGCCGGAGCGAAATTCCGCTCCAGCGGGAAGGAAGAGGGCTTAGTATTCGCGCTGGTACATGCGGGTGATGCGGTCATGCCAGCAGAGATTGTCTTCATCGACAAAACACCACAGAAATCCAATACCCAGCGGCAGAAACGATACCCACCACGCAGCCAGCCGCCGACGCAGGGATGAGCGAGAAGGGTTTTGATCGTCGAATGTACACAGTGCAATGCGCGCGTATAACATGCCCGCAGTCGCCCCGCTCAGCGTAAAGAACAGCATCTGGTACAGCACCCACAGGGCAACGTACACGACGCCGGCCAGCGCCACGGCAGTCAGCCCGGTAGGCAAGTAGGGAGTCGACGCCACAAAGACTACAAGGAATCCCAGGAACGCAGCGGTTACGGCGGCAAAATCGACAGCGAAGGCCATCGCGCGACGGTCGATGGAAGCAGGATCGACCATGAACGGCACATACTCCGCGACGCTGTTTTGTGCGCGTTGACGATACGACGCCGGTTCTTTATCGAGAGAGATCGAGGCCCACTCCAACTGACGAAAACTGCTTGCGGCCAACGGATTTGAGGTTGAATTCTGGAATCGACTCGACGGTGGATTCGACGCGGATGGGCTGGACGAGGATGTGCGTGATGCGCGTGGCTGAATCTTCTCCGTGACTGCGCTCGACACCGGTTTCGTTGCAGGCCCGGTATGCGTGGTTGCAGGCCCGGTATGCGTGGTTGCAGTGGTGGAGCTTCGCGAAGCGTTCTCGTTGGAAGCCGGTGAATTCGCGAGCGGTGCCGCAGAACCCAAAGCGGGTGTCGTCGCCTCCCTGGCCGTTTCGGGCAGCCCGGATCGCGGGCTTGCTTCCTGTTCCACCGGAGGCTGCGATGCCGTTTCCGGTTGCACCTCAAAAATGCGAAGCGGTGCAAGCTCCTCCTCCTGAAACAGCGGCACTTGATCTTGGCCGGGGTATTCCGGTAGGTGCGGGCGAGCGCGGCGGGAAGAGACCAGCTCACGCGGAAACTCGATCAGCTTGGAAGGCAGCACGGCCCGCGGCTCA
>JBDTBI010000433.1:0-3899 GCA_039924215.1 Acidobacteriaceae bacterium | reverse complement strand
AATTTTAAGGGCGCTGGTTAAGGCAGACTGTCGCCGTAGTATTCTTGCCCCTATTGTGGATCCGCCAGCTGTGGAAGCAGCGTTTCGAGCCGGTGTAGGCGCGAAACTTCGTGTCTCAGTAGGCGGGCAGATCGATCCTCGGCGCTTTGAACCGTTACCTTTGGAGGCCACGGTGACCATGCTGTCCGATGGCCGGTTTCGCAGTGAATCGCATGGAGACGAATGGAATGCGGGGAAGACCGCAGTCCTAAAAACACTCCACGCCACCGTGGTAGTTACGACCAGGGCGGTGCACCTTTATGATCGATCCCTCTTTCTTGCGCACGGACAATATCCCGACCAGTTCGACGTTGTCGTTGTGAAGTCTCCACACTGTCAACATCGATTTTTCAACGAGGGAGCTGCATGTGTGATTTGTGTAGATGCCCCGGGCTCCTCCAGTGCTAATTTGAAGAGCCTCGGGCACCTACATTGTCAGCCACTTTTTCCGCTAGTCCAAAATATAGTCTGGGATCCAAAACCCAGGATTTTTTTCACGAGCTCGGGGCGATAATCGAGGACACTCAATCGCATGGCACCAGCCTATAAGAGCTCATCCCACCACGGAGTTTGCCGGTTGCACCTCGCGTTGCCGACTCAGTCCCGCCACCAGCAGCTTCTAGCTTCAGGTGAGGGTTTTCGTCTTCCTTTGCCTTCAGGCCTCTGCGCCTCCGATATTTCCAGGCCACCATACTTCGGCTTCGAGCCATTAAACGCTGCTACGGAGGTCCCATGCTCCCGGTATACGTCTGTCGTCTTTCGTGGTTAAAATGTCATCGTCCAGTTGTCACTTTTACCCAAATGCATTGCGAGAGATCGCGTCTTCGTTCAATTCCATACCCAGCCCAGGCCCTTCTGGAACCTGGAGAAAACCGTCACGAGCGGTGATACGCTCGCGAGTCACGGAATCGCGGAGGGTGGTGCCTTCTTCCACGACGTATTCCGCAATAAAGGAATTCGGGATTGAGTTGAGGAAATGCAGCGCGGCGGCAACGTTGATGTAGGTTGAGAAGCCGTGATTCACGACAGGCAATCCCCGATCATAAGCGAGCGAGGCAATCTTCATCGCCTCGGTGAAACCTCCGCATCTGGCGAGGTCAATTTGTACGACGTCGACTTGCCCCCGATCCATCAGCTCTAGATAAGAGTTCCGCTCGCTTTCTTCCTCCCCTGCGGCGATGCGCATTTCTGTTGCAGTCGTGAGCCTGCGATACCCTTCGTAATCGTCGGGTCGCAGAGGCTCCTCCAGCCAGAAAACATCGTAGTCAGAAAAGGCACGGGCACGCTGGATGGCCGTCTTGGCGTCCCAGACTAATCCTGCGTCGATCATGAGATCGTTTTCGTCACCTATACCATGGCGGGCTTCCCGGACGAGTGCGATATCGGTTTTTTCATCCTTCCCCATGGGAGCCCATCCAAACTTCACAGCGGTAAAACCCATATCCCGGAACCTGCGCGCCCTCTCTCCTGTTTCTTTGGGGCTGGAGCCGAACAATGAGCTGGCATAACAGCGGATGCGATCGTGAAAGCCGCCTCCGAGAAGCTTCCAGATAGGCTGCTGGAGGAATTTTCCCTTAATGTCCCAAAGGGCGATATCAATGCCGCTCATTGCATGGATTGCGATCCCCCGTCGGCCTGAGTAAATGTTTGAGTTGTACATCCGATACCAGAGATACTCAGTGCGCAGGGGATCTTGTCCAATGAGGAGTTCTCGCAAGCCGCAGGTAAGCGAATGGGAGAACGGACCTTCGATGACGGCCTTTGCAGCTAGCGGGGCGGAATCGACCTCACCGATCCCGGAGATTCCCGCATCGGTTGAAACGCGCACAACCAGCACGTCCTGGCCGCTGTCGCATTGGTCTTTAACATGAGGCTGACGGAGATACAGAGCTTCAACATTCACTATTTTCATAATCGTAGATTCCTCGATGCCATAGCCGACGACGCAATCACTTTTGACCGGAATTGCTGATACGCGTTTCTCCTAGAGATAAGGCCGTGTTCGATCGGGTAGGATACAGCTAGGCAGCTTCGATTACGATTGCGATGCCCATCCCGCCACCAATGCAGAGACTCGCTACACCATATCCTCCGCCACGCTCACGTAATGCATGGACGAGTGTCACCAAAATACGTGCCCCTGAAGCTCCGATCGGATGTCCAAGTGCGATAGCGCCACCCTTCACGTTTACCTTTGCCATATCGATTCGGAGATTTCGGCATACAGCGATAGCTTGGGCCGCAAATGCTTCATTCAGCTCGAATAGCTTAACAGTGCGTTCCTGCAAGCCTGCACGATCCATAGCCACAGGTACCGCAACCGAAGGCCCTAGCCCCATGAAGGCTGGGTCCAGCCCGATGATTGCATAGTCCACAATTCGAGCCAGAATTGGGAGTTTTCGTGCTTCCGCATAGCTCGTCTCGGCGATCACTAACATGGCAGCGCCATCGTTTAGCCCGCTAGCATTACCGGCTGTTACAGTGCCACCGTCGGGCTTAAATATTGGCTTCAAGTTCCCGAGTGCTTCCATGCAGGTAGTGGGTCGGATGCTCTCATCTGCGACGACCACTATCGGCTCCTTCTTTCCCGATACCCGCACAGGAACAATCTCGTTCGAGAATAGATTCGAGGCCCGTGCTGCCGCCGCTTTCTGGTGACTTTCCATGGCATACTCATCTTGCTCAACACGAGTAATCCCATATTTGGCAGCTATATTCTCTGCAGTCACGCCCATGTGATATCTATGCGACGGATCGGTTAGGCTATCATGCGTCATGCTGTCGATGACTGGTGTATCGCCCATTTTGCGGCCTGATCGCATCTGAGTGAGTAGATAGGGCGCACGTGACATGTTCTCAATGCCACCAGCCAAATATAATTTTCCGGCGCCTGAACAAATCCCTTGTACCGCGCTGATCACTGCCTGGAGTCCGCTACCGCAGACCCGGTTCACAGTCATGCCAGGCACATAGTCAGGAAGGCCTGCACCAAGAGCAACTTGACGCGCCGGATTCATCCCTTGACCCGCCTGCAGTACATTACCGACGATCACATCGGCGATTTTGCTGCGATCGACCCCTGCCAAGGCGCTCTTTGCCGTTGCGATCCCGAGTTCTACGGCGGGAACACCTTTAAAACTGCCGAGAAATGACCCAATCGGGCTTCTCCTCGCTGCGACAATGGATGCACCGATCTTCAACACGAGCCACTTTCTCGATCTATGTTCCAAAAGAGATCCGCATCGGTGCAACCTCGTACTTTGCCAAATGTCACCGCCGGCGCAAGCTCAACAACCTCAAAGCCTCGCGGGGTTACATCAACTACCGCCAGATCGGTGATGATTCGCTTTACGACAGATATGCCCGTGAGCGGCAGGCTGCAAGAGCGGAGAAGCTTTGGTCCTCCATCCGGTCCAACGTGTTTCATGAGAACAACAACTCGTCTGGCTCCTGCGACAATGTCCATGCCGCCGCCCATCCCCTTTACACGCTTCCCCGGGATCAACCAGTTTGCCAGGTCGCCTCTTTCCGACACCTGCATACCGCCGAGAATGGCCAGATCGATGTGACCGCCACGAATCATGGCAAATGACTCAGCACTCGAGAAAATCGACGCGCCGCGGAGCAGCGTAACCGTTTCCTTGCCTGCATTGATCAGGTCCGCATCCACCTCTGCTTCCGTGGGAAAAGGCCCCATACCGAGTATTCCATTCTCGGAATGAAAGGTTACAGTGAGGTCTGGCGGCAGATAATTGGCGACAAGAGTTGGAATACCAATGCCCAAGTTCACATAGTAGCCGTCGCGAATCTCGCGGCCGGCTCGTGCGGCCATCTGCTCTCTACTCCAGGGCAAGCGTTAC
>JBDTBI010000432.1:0-6124 GCA_039924215.1 Acidobacteriaceae bacterium | reverse complement strand
CGGGAAAGAATGCAAACGCAGGCAGCATTTCCATACCGTAGCGCGTGTTGTAGAAAGAGTGTGGAGACCATACCGGCAGAAAAATCGGGACCGATGCGTAGGCCACCGAATAGGCATAGAACGGAATCGGCATCCAGAGCAGAATCACCGCTGGCAATGCGCGACTCCTGTAGCGTGCCAGCATAGTGACGGTTCCCGCCGCGGTCATCAGCAAGAGCCATCGTCCGCACCGCAGCGGCGCCGCACCCATCTTCGCCGATTTCACATAGTAAAGAAATGCCCACCACAGGTTATGCCAGCCTGGATACGGTGGTGAACCCGGTTTTGTGGTGCGTTCGGCAATTGCTTTTGCGGAATAGGGACCTCGCAGAAAATCGAGCGGATCCCCGAACATACGCCAGTTGTATCCCATCCAACTCAACGGAGCGGCCACCAACAACAAGGTACAAAGGACAAAGACTCGCGCATTCGCTGGTTCTCTCCACCATCCGCGCTGCACGGTCCAGGCGGCGACAATCAACCATGCGAGTATGCCAAGAATCCATCCATCGTACCGGGTGAAGACGGCAGCGATCAGGACAACCGTCAGTTTCATCAGCGCCCGGCGGGCGGCCGACGCATCGGGTTTCCGCAACGCAGCCTCAAAGCTGGTCAGGTGTACGACACTCCATATCATCAAGGCCAGATACAGAGGCTCCGTCATAGCCGTGACGGACATGTAGAGGAAGCCCGGATTCAGCGCAAGCGCGGCAAAAACCAGCAGAGCCAGCAAAGGCCGCATCCAGATCCGCGCCAGTCGATAGATACCGGCGCACGCCAGCACATAGCTGACCATGGAAGGAATAGCCCCTGCCAGGCCGCCTTGCCACCACTGTGTGTTCTGGACGAAGGGAAGCATCAAGAGGTGCGGCAGGGGCAGCCATACAGAGCCCAATTGACTGAAACCTGGGTTGAGCGAGTCGAAGATGCGGCGCGCGATATGCAGATGCGCCACTGCATCGCCGTAGAGCAACAGATACCCATGTCTGGCGCAATAGGCGAGCGACGCCGCGGTCAGCAGAACAGCCACAATTGACACCAGCTTCATTTCTTCCCGAAGGGTGTCAACCTCGGTCTTCTGGCTGTTTGGCAGACTCAGTTTATTCGGCATCGAGATGCGAAAGCTCCTGGAAGCTCGCAAAGCGCTGGTCGATTTCTTCTCGTGTCAGCGCCCGCACTCGCTCCGTGCCAAAACGCTCCACCGCAAACGATCCCATCACGCCGCCATAGAACATGGCCCGCTTTAACTGCGACGGTGTGATCTTCGGCTGCGATGCCAGATACCCAAAAAATCCGCCGGCAAAGGAGTCGCCAGCACCCGTTGGATCGATGACTTCCGCCAGCGGCAACGCTGGTGCGCGAAAGAACTGGGAATGATGGATTCCCGGAAACGAATCCTTACCGAAAAATGCCGTGGCACCGTATTCACCATGTTTTACGACCAGGGTCTTGGGGCCCAGCTCCATAATGCGCCGCGCGGCCAGCACCAGGTTCGCATCGTCTCCCAGCAGCTTGGCTTCGCCGTCATTGATTAACAAAACATCCAGGTCATGCAGAACGCGAATCAGGTTGTCCTTGTGGCCGGTGATCCAGTAGTTCATCGTATCGCCGCACACCATGCGTACACGCGGCATCTGCTGGCGGACCTGGTGCTGCAGCACGGGATCAATGTTCGCCAGAAAGAGAAACTGGCTGTCGCGATACGACTCAGGAATCTTCGGCTGAAAACGCTCGAAGACATTCAAGTCCGTTTGCAGCGTATGCGCCTCGTTCAGGTTTTCGACATACTCACCGGTCCAGTGAAAGCAATTCCCCGCGACATGCTCAATCCCCTTGGTATCGATACCGCGAGCCTGGAACACCGCTTCGTGCTCCGCCGTAAAATCCTCACCCACCACACCGATCACGCGAACATCTGTAAAAAAGCTGGCCGCCAGTGCAAAGTGGGTGGCAGCACCGCCCAGGCAATGGTCCACCATGCCGTGGGGGGTACGAATACTATCGAATGCAACCGAACCGACAACGAGAATTGACATAGATGCGATGTTCTTCCTGAGTTGGTTTTGTACTTTCCGGATCATGCTAATAAGGCCGATATCTACTGGAGATACTTGTTCAGCAGCAAGCTAAGCTTTTGCCGTGTCTTCACTGAAATATTCGACGGCTTGGTCAGAATCGCGTCTTTCAGCGCCTGCTGGCAGCGACAGTTGCGCTTCGCCGGCAATGCCGCTACAGCCGCATCCAGCACTTTCAAAGCTGCCGCGCTGTTTTGATTCAGCACTCGTACAATCTGTTCCGTGGTCACGGAATCGTGATCCGGGTGCCAGCAATCGTAATCTGTCACCATGGCGAGTGTGGCATAACAAATTTCCGCCTCGCGAGACAGTTTCGCCTCCTGCAGATTCGTCATCCCGACCAGGTCCGCACCCCAGGAGCGATACAGGTTCGACTCGGCTCGAGTAGAAAACTGCGGTCCTTCCATGCATACATACGTCCCGCCACGGCTGGCCTCCACGCCGCTGGCCGAACATGCGGCCATCATGGCGTCGCCAACCTCCGGGCACAGGGGATCGGCCATCGCTACGTGCGCAACAACGTCGGGCCCGAAGAATGTGCTGCGGCGCGCATAGGTTCTGTCAATGAACTGGTCCGGCACTACAAACCTACCCGGCTTATGTTCTTCTTTCAGCGACCCGACGGCGGAAATCGAAAGGATGGCGCTTACGCCCGCCTGCTTCATCGCGTAGATGTTCGCACGATAATTGATGTCGGAGGGAAGCACGCTATGGCCGCGCCCGTGGCGAGCCAGAAACGCAACCTTGCGCCCACGCAGTTCTCCAAAGGTTAACCAGTCGGAAGGCTCACCGAATGGTGTGCTGATTTGCTCCTCATGCACGTTCGTCAGTCCAGGCATCTGATACAACCCGCTGCCGCCAAGAATTCCAATCTCTGCGCGAAACATTTTCCGATAGGCTCCTTTTCGCTGGAAAGGTCCAGCCACATTGAGGCGTGCAGCACCGAAAGGCCCTGCGAAGTGGTTAGTATACCGTGTGGACGTCGTACCCCTGCGGCGCAGCTACGGTAAACAGAGTATGCCGCAGGTCTGCCGTCAAGTCGCTCCCCGGCATCTCCGACCCCGCGATCGTGTTCGTGGAACTGTCGGTGATACTACTCACCATCACGAACTCCAGCTTGCGCGCCAGGTCCATAGGAAAGCTTTCGCTGATACAAACCGTTTTGCCGGAGACCTCAATCAACACGGGCCCCTCGGACGTATTCCATGTCCGGGTGGATGTGGCGGTATGGCCGGAATCAGAGTCCTCATCGGGAAGGACAATTGCGTGATCATACTTGCGAGGAATCTCTTGCGCATAGATGCCGGCGAAGGCTTGGGCCGCTTGCGGAGTTGCCCAGCGCGACAAATACAGGGTGGCAAGCGAGGCGGTGGAATCTTGCGCGGACGATGTTTTCGCTGCTTTACTCTGCGCCGCGTAATAAATCCCTCCTCGCCACGCCGGAGCCAGGGCCTTCGCCATCTCAGAACCGCCGAATAACTCCGCCATGACCTGCACATCGAATTCGCCCATCACCCCAACGTCATAGGGACGATACAACGGATCAATCAGAGGATGAATGTCCGGCATGCGCAACAGCGGCACCGGCTCACGGTCGAGATACACCTTGGGCGTCATAATTTCATAAGTCGAGCTTGGCGGATGGTCCAGCATTCCCGCAAACGCTGCTTGCTTGCCTTTGGCAGTCAGCACGGCGCGAACAAAATCCAGGCCCTCCACATAAGGAAATATCAGTGACCGCTGCAGCACCAGCGGCGCGTCGGCAAGCACGGGCGAGCTGGCGTTGTCTCGCATCGCATCGTTCATCTTGTCGGCATACTGCGGAGCATTCAGCAGACTTTTTCCACTCGGAGCCAGAATGTAATCGACAAAAACCGCCATGGCCTGTCCTTCGGCCACCGCATCCCGAACTGTGCTTTTCTCATCCGTGGCGATGTGCCGATTGTCCTGCCCCACGTTCTTCGCAATCCTCAAATCATCGTCATCTCCGCCCCATTTATCAAGATGAATGTACTGATCTTGCAGCGCATGCGTCAGCTCGTGTGCCAGCACAGGTTTCTGTTCGTCAGGGGGAATCCAGTCCAGCAGATTCACCGTCTTTGTTTTGGCGTTGTAATATCCGGCGATCTGTTCACGAAGCAACTGGACTAGAAACGGCTGCAACTGAAAATCCCGGTCCAGCAGTCCAAATTTCTTCAGCACCAGTTCACTGCGTCGCAGCCGCTTGGCATCCTTGCCGTTATGCAACTGCTGCATCAGATAATGTTGGACTTCATCCCGAGTCACCAGGCGGCGCTTCACTGGATGCAGAATGGGAAGTCCCGTGTCGTGGCTGTCGAACGCTAAAATCGCATCGACGGAGCGAAACAGCTTTTTTGCCTGCTCCGGCGTGATGTGTGTGGGATTCGCGGGCTTCGATCCCGCACTCTGACTCGTTTGCGGTGTTTGTTCCCGTGCTTGCGGTATTGGTTCTTTGGATGGAGTCGGTGATGGAACCGGCGTGGCGGGTGACTGGGCCCGTATTCCCTGAAACTGGAACAGCAGCAGCAGGCAGAAGAAAAGTACAGCCCTACGAACGACAACCAACCATGAATCGCGTCGCCGGCACAGGGCCGTACCGCAATCCTGCAAAAACTTGTCCTGCTTCATGCAACCTCTTCCAAAAGACGGGCATTTCCGCATCCCCGCTATAATTTGGAGTGTACCTTTTGGAGAGTATGAGGCGTGTCACCCGCTATGAGCAATTCCGTCCACAATCAGGTCGAGACGACGTCCAGCGGTCCGGCGCCAACCGCTGATGACGTCGAACGGATCGCCCTTCCCCCCGCGACTCCTCTGGCCCATGCACTGGGAGCGTCCACTCCCCTGCCGCTGCTGTCTTATCGGGGCGTACAAACAATCGAAACATTTTCGAATCCGCCCGATGAACTTGCCGCGATATTGACTGCGGCTGGAGTCTATGACCTGGGCTGGCGGCGTTCGCTTCATTGCGGCGGCAAAGATCGTGTGCGCTGGCTCAATGGCATGGTAACCAATTCGGTTAGCACTTTGGAAGAAAGTGCCGGTTGCTATTCCTTTGTGCTGAACTCTCAAGGCCGTATTCAAGGCGATCTGAATGTCTATCGGCGCGCAGATGCTCTCTGGCTCGAAACAGACTTGGCGCAAGTCGAAACGCTGACCGCCTTCCTGAAGCACTACATCATCATGGATAAGGTGGAACTCGAACCGCAGGTCACCTGGACTGCGATCGGCATTGCCGGCCCACTCGCCGCTGAAAAAATGGCCGCGGCTAGCCTGTCCTATGTGCCATCGCTGCTGCACCTTGTCGAAACAACCTGGCAGGACCATCCCATACTTGTGGTGGCCGCCCATAGCCCGCTGGTGCCGCGATATGAAATTTGGATCGAACAGGATCATGCATTGGACGCGTGGAATGCACTCACTGCTACCGGCGCTACGCCATGCGGCTCCAGCTCCGTGGAACAGTTGCGAATCCTCGAGGGAACCCCCACGTATTCCGTCGACATAACGAATAAGGACCTGCCCCAGGAAACCAATCAGATGCGCGCGCTTCATTTCACAAAAGGCTGCTATCTGGGCCAGGAAATTGTCGAACGGATTCGTTCCCGCGGAAATGTGCACCGAACCCTGAGCGGCTTCATTCTTGCGGATCCAAAGCCGTCCGTCAAAACATCGCTGCTCTCCGACGAAAAACCTGTGGGCGAGATCACCAGCGTTGCCCACATCTCACTACCAGGCGCTGGCGAGCAAGTGCTGGCGCTTGGCACCATCCGCCGCGAGGTGCTGGAAGGCAAAGCCGTCGTGATGGCAGGCACAACCACTGCAACGCCATCGCTGCTTCCATTCAATATCGCCGGCAAGGCAGTCCAACCTTAGATACCAGAGCGGTGGAATCACCAAATTTTTAGAGGGAATGAGTCATCCTATGCGAGAAAAGGAACCGCAGGTTACCTTTACCGATCGCCGTAAAATTTCTTCGGATGGAGAAA
>JBDTBI010000431.1:0-3442 GCA_039924215.1 Acidobacteriaceae bacterium | reverse complement strand
GGCATCGAGGATTACTTCACGTCTTCCTACGTCGGACTCTCGCACCAGTTCTCGAAAAAGTTGAGCGTAGAAGGAATCGCGGAATTCATCCGCGCATTTCGCGTGATCCAGCCGAAGTCGGGAATCGCACAGGGGCTGCGTCCCGCCGCAACCGTCGACTTCTCGCCGGCGCAAAACTGGAACCTGCATGCATCGTCCGCGTATGAGAGCACGCGCAGCTTTCACGTGTACGATATGACCCAAAACGGAATTTCGTTATCCTATAGCAGACCGCTCAATCACACGTTCAACGATGTGACCGGAAAAGTTCATCTGAAATACCCGCTTCGCTTTGAGGTGGGCGTGCAAGAAGAAACCTTCCCCAACTTCCCACAGGGAAAGAACCCAACCACGTTCAGGCCCTATGTGAGCATCACGATATTTTGAGACGAAGCCGACAACACGGGGAGAGAAATCCAAGCATGGCGGATCCATGAATTTACCCCCGCTGGTACCTCCATGGGGGGGGGCAGGTCCCAATTCTCGTCCTTTCTTGTCAAAATCTTGTCAAAAAACGACGTCTTCATAGCAACCAATCCCCATGGGCAAGGGCTACGTGACGCAAAAGTTAAATATATGCAAACCCCTGCGCATAAAACGTAGCAGAGAAAGTTCGCATCTCAATGAATGCAACGTGGATGGGAAACCCACGCCGCACGCTGGAAGTCAAAGCAATTTGGCCTTCAACGTGCACTAACCGGGTTAGAACACATCAGCCCTAGAGGCTGTGAACACCACATTGCTATTAGGTTAAAACCGATGAAAATATGTTTAGTTGCTGCATTTCCTCCCAGTGGACGTCCGTTGAATGAGTACGCACTTCATGTGGCGCGAGAACTTCAGGGCAATCCTGAGATTGATTTAACCATTCTTGCCGATGAATTAACGGAAGAAGAAGGTACAGACGACGGGATTGGCAATCCATCCAAAAATACCCAACACCCGCCCGAGCTACCTGGCTTCAAAGTGGTCCGGTGCTGGAAATTCGGCAGCCTCTCGACACCCACTCGTCTTTTGAGTGCCATTCGACGTTTGAACCCGGATGTAGTGTGGTTCAACCTGGTATTTTCAAGTTTCGGAACTCCAGAAAACCCCGTTGCCGCCTTCGCAGGGCTTTCCACGCCCGCGTTGGTGCGCGCCGCGGGATTTTATACACACATTACCCTTCATCACATCGTCGAACACGTCGATTTGGCTTCCACTGGCGTACGACGGGAAAAGATCTTTCGCATCGGTAGCGATGTCGCCACATGGGCTCTGCTGAAAGCGAATTCCGTGTCGGTCCTGCTTTCCGGTTATCGGCGCACGTTGATGACGAAATACCATGCAAAAAACATTCTGCTTGTAACACACGGAATATTTACGTCCATTTCCAAGCCACCGGAGTTGGCGAAGCGCGGCAATCCGGAACTTCGCATTCTGGCGTTCGGAAATTGGGGAACATATAAGCGACTGGAGACTCTGATGGCGGCGTTTCCATCCGTTTTGAAGAAGGTGCCAAACGCCCGACTGATCATTGCCGGTGGCAATCATCCCGGGAAACCAGGATATCTGGAATCGATTCACCAAAAACAACCGGCTGGGCTACCGATTGAGTTCCGTGGATACATTCCTCGAAAGGATGTTCCAGATTTGTTTCGCACCAGTTCTGTTCTGGTCATGCCATACAGCTCTTCCACCGGTTCGAGCGGACCAGCCCACCAGGCGTGTGAGTATGGCCTGCCCATTGTCTGCTCGGACATCCCCGATTTCAAGGAAATGGCCACGGACGAAGAGATGGCAGTCAACTTCTACAAAAAGGGCGATGCGTCCGATCTCGCCCAGCAGCTCATTACACTGCTGGAATCTCAGGAGATGCAACGCAGCATGTCCGAGCGCAACTATACGGCCGGTGTCCAGATGACGATCGATAGCGTTGTCCGAAATTACCTCCGCTGGTTTGAACTCAAGAAACGTAAACGGGAATTACTGAAGACGGGAATTTTCCCTTCGCGCGCACAGGTGTGGCTTCGCTCTGTGCTTGCCAGCCCTGACGAGATGGCGTACACGGTCGCCGCCAGGGAAAAAGAATGCGAAGAATCGTCCCTGGCTGACAAAGTAGCCATTTTTGAGGGCGCTCAACCTGATGGCCAATCGTAACTGATCGCCCACAAAAAGTACTCTGGGAAGTTTAGAACAGCTTCAGGGGCGTTATTCTATTGATTAGCGAGAATGACCAAGTGTGCGGCGTAAATGTACGATCCCACGCCCACCGATTTCTCGTTGTCTCTTGCATATCTCCAGGAAATTGAAAATCCCCCACAACCGATTTCTCTGTGAGCAAATTGCGCTCCATGCGCCAGAGAACATTTGCAAAACACTGCGCATAAAACGGGATGAAGAAAGTTCGCATCTTACTGATTTGTACGCGGATGATGGGAAAACAGCTCCATTTTGAATTTCTATGCCATATGGCCGTGAGCTTGCAACTAGCAGCATTGGGACACATCCTCCTGGGAGTCCCAGGCGTTGCCAACCCCAGACAATGTCCGGATAGGCACGAAACAGACAATTAGGACCCGCTTTCTTGAATTCAGCGAGCCGCTTTATCTGTGACAGAAAAGATGTACCCAACTTCAAGTAAGGGTGTGAAAGACATGACAATTCGCAAGCGTATTGTGGCTGTGAACCAACTGCCGGAAATCTCAAACCGAAAGCAAGGCCAATTATTCCTTCGGGAAGTACGGAATTGGATGAGCGTCGATCGCCCTCGGATGGTTCTCGACTGCTCCCTGCTGCGCCAACTAGACAAGTCTGTCATCTACCTGCTGCTATGCTGTTTGGAGGAGGCGATGAAGCGCAACGGAGACGTGAAACTTGCAGCTTTACCTCCTGGAGCAAGAACTGTACTTGAGGACACTGGAGCAAATCGCCTGTTCGATATCTACGACACCACCGCGGAAGCGGTAAATAGCTTCCACCAACTGCCGATTCACGATCCTGCGCAGGTTCGTCGTGAGCCGGAAAATGTGGCGTAGCGCCTGGGGTCATCTGATTCCCCAGGGAGTATCTGATCCTCGGTACGGCGATATCGGCGGTTCAAAGGACGTGAATGGGAATCTCAGATTGTTGGCTACGGCGGCCAATTGTCGGCTGCATCGCGCTGTTGCTGGTTGTGCCGTTTGGACAAGCGGCCACCCCTCGGGCGCAGCAGAAGGCGTCCGGGCAACAGGCCGAGGGCGGCAGCACCGCATCCGCTCAGCCGCGACGGGCCCAGCCCCAAAACTCCGCTAACATTACCGACGCGCCTACGGCAGACGCAAACAAGCCCGCAGGTATTCCTGATAATCCAAACTCGGGGCAGATCGCCGACAGCAGTCAACAATCCAGTGCATCCCAGCAAGGACAACCGCAAACCAGCACC
>JBDTBI010000430.1:0-3104 GCA_039924215.1 Acidobacteriaceae bacterium | reverse complement strand
CAAGGTTGGCGGCGACCCAAACATGACGAATGATGGCACGGATGAAACCCCGACCGCCGACATGGCGGACGATAAGCCGTTCAATGCCTATACCTGGAAGACCTATGCAGAGCAGTTGCAGGCGCATGGCATCACCTGGAAGGTGTACCAGGAATTCGATAATTTTCAGGACAACTTACTCGCTCTTTTCAAAAATTTCCGCAATATTCAAGACAAGAATTCTCCACTGTACCGCAATGGAAGATCCTGGGTCTCGGAGCACGATCCCAATCCGGCCAATCGCAAGCGCTCGGACGGCAAGCAGCTGATTCAGGCGTTTCGCGAGGATCTTGCTGCGGACAAACTGCCGCAAGTATCGTGGATTGTCACTGCTGCCGATCTGTCTGAGCACCCGAAACATGTGCCGCCAAACGGGGAGAACATTACGGCGCAACTCGTCGAGGCGTTGGCGGACCACCCGGACGTATTCGCCAAGACGGTTCTCATCATCAACTATGACGAAGTGGGCGGAATGTTCGATCATGTACCGCCACCAACTCCACCCATGGATGCGCGCGACGGATACAGTACGGTTTCTACCCGCGGAGAGGTCAAGGTCTACGAATCACACGTTGATAATCTGGGCAGACAGCCGATTGGCCTTGGGATGCGAGTGCCGGCAATCGTCGTTTCTCCATGGAGCCGCGGGGGGTGGGTTTGCTCGGAAGTCTTCGATCACACATCCACGTTGCGTTTTCTGGAAACGCGCTTTGGAGTCAAGGCGGAAAACATCAGCGATTGGCGCCGCGCGGTTTGTGGCGACATGACATCGTCCCTGGATTTCAAGCATCCCAATCGTAATTGGACGAGCCTGTCCTTACCCAGTACGGCGGATTATCTGGCGCGTGTCGCACGCTCTAGTCGCGGGGCCAATCTGATCCTTCCTGCAGAACAGAAGCCGACCGATCAGGATGCGCAGCAGCGGAATGCACGCGCACTACCCTACGTGATTCAGGCGAACGGACGTGAGGGGAGCAACGGTCGTTTCATCCTGGAGCTGGCCAACATGGGCAGCGCTGGGGCCGTGTTCCATGTCTATGACTACAGTGACACGCAAGGGCCTTGGCGCTACACGCTCGAAGCGGGCAAACAACACGCTGCTTCACCATGGGCGAGGACGCCGGCATCGAATGGCTACAATCTAGCCGTGCACAGTTCGAACGGTTTCTATCGGCATTTTCGCGGTGAATTCGCTGCGAACGCCACTCGAGTCGGAGTGACGGCCAGCTACCAGGCCGCACGAGGTGCGATCATTTTGTCGCTACGCAATGATGGCGCAACACCGCGTATATTCCACGTTGCCCAATCGGATGTATATGCGTTGAGTTCCGGTCAATCACGCAAACGCCGTTATGTAGTACAGCCTGGCAGCAGCGCACGCTCCGTCTGGACTTTGTCCGCCAGTGATCACTGGTATGACCTGAGTGTGACACTTGCAGACGCGGACAACTTCCTGTATCGGTTTGCGGGCCATGTCGAAACCGGCAAGCCCAGCAAAACAGATCCCGCCATCGGCCCGATGCGGCTGCAACCGGTATAACTGTCGAATTCTTCCACCGGAGAATCACTCTAGAAATATAGGTTCTGGTAGAAATTGCAGTAGGTTTCCAGGTACCAGGAAACGAGGAAGAGACAGAACATAATGGCCGACGCCCAGAGGAACACTTGAACAGGCAGTGTGGTCGTAAGCCGCGCTTTGGCGACGGGGGCTCCTGGCATCGACTCGCGAAAGATCAGCCCGCTTACCACTGAAATTCCGGCAGCCAACGCCAACAGTTCAAGTGACTCTAAAATCCTGTATTGCGGATCGCCCGGCACCATGAATGCTGTAAAGATCACAGCGTACAAGGCGAGGAGGCACAACATCAAGGCGATTGGTTTGGCGATATCTACCAACATGCTTCCGCCCTCAGACGCAATGATTCTACCTCTATCCGTACAATTCACGGGCTAGTTTTTTGAAGGTAGATCAAAACGGATGCCGAAGCGTGCCGCGATCGGTAGGCCGATCTGTGGAGGGGAAAGGGGAGTCGCAGCGGTGGAGACGTATTGTTCGTTGAAGAGGTTCTCGACCGAAAAAAAAGCTTCAGCGCCGTGAGTCAAATTTCGCGACACCATTCCATCAAGAACAAAGAAGTTGCCCATTGGAAAGCGATTGGTATCGTACTGCATCCCGATAAATCGGCCTTGCATGGAAAAAGACAGTACGGACGGATTCGTATAGCGCCCTTGAAACGTGAGCGAGTTATGCGGAACCTGCGCAACCCATGTATTCACCAGGGATGGCTGTCCCGGAGCACTGATGATCTTCGCGTCCACGAATTGATATCCACCCGACAATTGAATTTGGCGGGTCATCTGTGCGAGCCAATCCAGCTCAAACCCAGGAGCGCTTGTACGTCCCAGGTTGGCGCGCACGAATGTCAGCGTATTCGCCGTTGGAGCTGGGCAGACGGTTGGAACGGGAGTCACCTGGCAGGAAACGCTCGAAATCGGATCGACAATTTCATTCCAAAAGAAAGTACCGCGCAGTTGGAGTCGTTTGTTCAAACCCTGCAACGCAACGCCTGTTTCCCCGCCGGTGAGCCGCTCCGCCTTAAGATTGGCATTGGCATCGGTAACGTTGTTGGCCTGCCGAAAGGACCGGTACAGTTCATTCAGCGTTGGCGCACGAAAGGCGCGATAGACAGACGCTGACCACGAAACGTGGGAATTGACTTCATCGACTAGGGTGGCTCGAGGGCTGAACGCGCTATACGAGCGGTTTGCATACGGCGTGGTCGCGGTTGGACCCGGAAAAAGAATGGGCGTGGTGATTAGGAATCCATCGAAGTTGCGCCAGGCGTCGAACCGCCCGCTCACGCCCAGAGTCCATTTCGGAGTGATTTGAATCAGGTCCTCGCCGAATACTCCAGTGGTCCGCTGGTGCCCACCCGTGGCGGAATCCTTTATATTTTTCCCCGTGGTGGAGGAGAAGATGCGCTCATTGCTATGGCCAAGTTCTTCGTGGTCGTCGAATCCCGCTACAAGCGTCTGGCGCTTTCCCAGGTTATGCGACCAAACGG
>JBDTBI010000429.1:0-2881 GCA_039924215.1 Acidobacteriaceae bacterium | reverse complement strand
CTATAGTTGCTCGGTCAATCCGGACGAGGTGTTTCCCGGGGACCCGGTGGCGGTCAATGGAAACGCAATCAATCTCAATCCGAAAAAGACAGCGACTTATAGCTGGTCGTCGACCGGTGGCAAAGTGAGCGGTACTTCCGCCACATCGAATATCGACACTGCGGGGCTGGCCCCGGGCACCTACACAGTGACGGGCCACGTCGCGGAAGGTGCTAAGGCCGGACAGTCAGCCGATTGCAATACTACTTTTACAGTGAAGCCTTTCGGACCACCGACCATCGTCTGCTCCGCCAATCCATCCACGGTGAATCCAGGTGATTCTTCGACCATCACAGCGCAGGGCAGCAGCCCGCAAAATCGCCCACTGACGTATACCTATAGCGCGTCCTCGGGCCAGATCAGCGGTTCTGCCGAGAGCGCATCCCTCAACACTACCGGGGCTGCACCAGGAGTGGTCACGGTAACGTGCAACGTGGCGGATGACAGTGGGCAAACTGCTTCAGCAGAGACCACTGTGACGATCAATGCCCCCGTGACCCCCGTGGCACCGAAAACTGAGACGCTCTGCTCCATCAGCTTCGGACGGGACACTCGGAGGCCATACCGTGTCGACAACGAGGCGAAAGCGTGTCTAGATGAGGTGGCTTTGAATCTTCAACGCGACGCGGATGCCAAGGCCGTACTGGTAGGGAACAGCGGTTCAGGGGAGAGCCGAGCGCACAAGCTTGCTGCCGAGCGTGCAGTCAACGCGAAGGCATATCTTGTAAAGGAGAAAGGACTGGATTCTTCCCGCATCGAGGTTCGCACGGGCAACGCTGGAACTCTGACCGTACAGAATTTCCTGGTTCCGCCGGGTGCGAACTTTGAGAATGACGTGCCGGGAACTTCCCAACCGATAGATACTTCCAAGGTGAAAGCCTCCAGGAATGCTTATGGAAGCAGCACCAGCAGGCATCATGGCAGACCCAGGAAGCCCCATCCAGCATCCACCAAAAACTAACTTGAGCCCCAATTAAACAACAGGAACAATATTGAAAAACACAGAACGGCCCAGGGCTGGCGGAGTTTGCAATCGCCAGCCCTGGGCCGTTCTGTGGGCAGCGACGACCTGCCCGACCAACCGTAGTCGCTATGCCTGGCGAACACACGAAGTGCTATCGACCTTTGGGTCCAAAACCCAAAGGTCGATAGCACACCCTCACCTGACGATATCAGCCCGATGCACTCATTGACCGCTCCACTTCTGCACTGGGCTCGGATAGGTACTGGATCATGCGCTTTTATTGGCCAACTGCTGGAAATCTACGGCGATCAATATTGCGAAAACTGACCCAGTTCCGACGGCCCCTTTTCCGCAGGGAATTGTGCCTGTATGTGTTACTATTGGGTTACGCTCAGTGATTTGGTTGTGAGCCGTTCTTGCCAGGTGGCAAGCCGTCCGCAGTTGCACCCTCCCAAGCCTCTCCAGCGTGATTGCTTCGCACAGAATGCGTTGCGATGGCGGGGAAGCGATGCGCTTCTCCCTACCAGCTGTCATGCGGCATCCGAGGTCGTACAAGTTCTTCGTATCGACCCCTAGAGTTTCCTGAAACGCGAAGCGTTTTCCTTTGAGACTCCGGTATCCCCTTGCGGTTTTAGCTCCTTTCCTGTTGCGGCACGAAGACCGCGAAGGCAAGCTGTGGGTTCCGGCCCGTCTGCACGTGGGTGCAAGGCAGAGTAGCCCGGAAACGAAGGAAAATTTTGACTCAATTTACAGATTTCACTCTTTTACCCGCGCTTCAGAAAAAGCTGGCGCAGGCCAATTTCATTACCCCCACTCCGGTCCAGGAAGGCGCAATTCCGCCGGCATTGGAAGGCCACGATGTTCTTGCGACGGCGCAAACCGGCACCGGCAAAACACTCAGCTTTCTGATTCCGATCATTGAAGGGATGGAGAAAGCCCCCAAGGCTGCTAGCCCATTCCCAGGTCAGCGGCAGGGTTCGCAGGGCAAGGGCAAAAGTCCCTTTGCCTTGATTCTGCTGCCGACGCGTGAACTGGCGATGCAGGTGGAGCAGGCCTACCGCAAGCTGGCTCTCGATCCCTCCTCGCAGGCTGCGCTGGTGGTGGGCGGACTGTCCGAAGGCCCACAACTGCAGGCGATTCGCCGCGGCGCGCGTTTGATTGTGGCCACACCGGGCCGTTTGGAAGATTATCTTCGCCGCAAGCTGGTTCAACTGGACCAGGTGCAGGTGTTGGTGTTGGACGAAGTGGACCGCATGCTGGACATGGGTTTCAAGCCCGCTATCCAGCGCATTGTGGCGGCTTTGCCGTCGCAGCACCAGACGCTTTGCTATTCGGCAACGCTGGAGTCGCCGGTGAAGGAAATCGTTCGCGGTTATTTGAAGGATGCAGTCCGCATCGAGTTGGGCTCGGCGCTGAAGCCGGCGGAGAATGTTCGCCTGCAAACCTTTGAAGTGACAACCGACAAAAAGATGTCGCTGCTCGAACACCTGCTGCGGTCAGAGAAGGGCAGCTTTCTGGTATTCGTTCGCACCAAGCACGGGGCGGATCGCGTGGCCAAGAAGCTAATCACTTCCGGCTGGAATGCGACCCGGATTCATGGCGATCGTACCCAGGCGCAGCGCACCGCCGCTCTGCGCAGCTTTACCCAGGGGCAGAATCGAGTGCTGGTGGCGACCGATGTCGCTGCTCGCGGCATTGATGTGGCGAATATAGCGCATGTGGTGAACTACGACATGCCCAAGATGGCGGAGGACTTTGTCCACCGCGTTGGCCGCACGGGCCGCGCATCGAAGACCGGAGTCGCTTCCACTTTTCAAGCTCCTGAAGAGAGGGGCGATCTGCGCCGGATTGAACGCGCGTTGAAGATCACCATGGAAC
>JBDTBI010000428.1:0-2870 GCA_039924215.1 Acidobacteriaceae bacterium | reverse complement strand
ATCGCTATGCTGCTGGCTTTTCTTGCCATGTTTCTGACGACAGGAAAATTCGATTTTATTGAACTTGCCCAATTGGCGCAGCACGGACAGTTGATGCCGGCCGTCGTCGCGAAACTTGGCTGGCATCGCTTCTCATCGCAACAAGTCTCGCTCATCCTGTTTGCCGGAGCGTTTCTCGGCTTTTCGGTAAAAGTGCCATTGATTCCCTTTCACACCTGGCTGCCCTCCGCCTATGCGGAAGCACCCACAGGCACCACCATTCTGCTGACCGGCGCAATGTCGAAGATGGGGCTCTACGGGTTTCTTCGCATTCTGCTCCCCATCTTTGGCCCGGAAATGAAGATGGTGTTGACGCCGCTTCTATGGCTGGCCGTTGCGACAGTCGTACTGTCCGCCTACTCGGCGCTGGCGCAGAAGGACCTGAAGCGCATGCTTGCCTATTCCTCCATCAACCACCTCGGCTATTGCCTGCTTGCGATCTTCGCGGTGCTGAAGTTTACCGGCGGAGACCTGGCGCTGACTTCAGAAAAATATGCGGCGATGAATGGCGTCCTTCTGCAGATGTTCAACCACGCGTTGACTGCGTCAACGCTGTTCTGGTTTGTTGCCATGCTGGAGAAACGAACCGGCGGCTTGCGCGGACTGAACGATTTTGGAGGACTGCGCAAAGTGGCCCCGGTGTTTACCGGGCTCATGGGCATTGCCCTGTTCTCCTCGCTCGGTCTACCTGGATTAAACGGCTTCGTCAGCGAGTTTTTAATCTTCAAAGGCCTGTTTCCGCTTGTGACCTGGGCCACGGCGCTCTCCGTGATTGGCTTGCTCATCACCGCAATCTTCATCCTTGAAATTCTGCACCGCGTGTTCAACGGCCCTCTCAACGAACAATGGACGGCGATGCCCGATCTCACAACACGCGAGCGGCTGGCGCTGGTGCCCGCGATTGGACTGATGTTTGTACTCGGCCTCTATCCCCAGCTCATATTGGGGGTCGTAAACAGTACGGTAATACAGATGGTGCAACAACTAAAATTTTGATTCGTACACACTTGGCAGTCTGAATTATGTTGGCTTGGACGATCTACATTTCGTTTCTCGGGGCGCTGCTGCTGCTGCTGTTGCCCAAACGCAACGTCACCCTGGCGCGCATCCTGGCGCTGCTGACGGCAACCGCCACATTTGCCATCGGGCTGACAGTGTTTCTGCAACAACGCACCGGGGCGATGCTGACCGTCACTGACGTGTCCTGGATTCCATCCCTGGGTATTCGATATCATCTGGCCGCGGACGGAATCAGCCTGGTCCTTGTGTTGTTGACCGGCCTCATTGCCGTCACGGGCGTACTTTTTTCCTGGAATATCGAACGGCGCACGAAAGAGTTCTTCGCTTTTTACCTCCTGCTCATTGGCTCCGTGTATGGCGTGTTTCTGAGCTACGATCTTTTTCTCCTGTTCGTCTTTTATGAGATCGTCATTATCCCCAAATATTTTTTGATCGCCATCTGGGGCTCGACACGGCGCGAATACGGCGCCATGAAACTTGTGCTCTACACCTTAGTCGGCAGCGCGATGGTGCTGGTTGGGCTGATCGCCGCCTATGTCGTGGCGGGCGCAAAAAGCATGGCGCTTGGGGATCTGGCCGGATTTCCCTTTCCCGTCCATTTTCAGATGTGGGCCTTCCCGCTGGTGTTTATCGGCTTTGGCATCCTTGCCGGCCTCTGGCCTTTTCACACCTGGGCCCCCACCGGCCACGTCGCCGCGCCCACCGGAGCCTCCATGCTGCTGGCCGGCGTGATTATGAAGCTGGGCGCATACGGTTGTCTGCGCGTGGCCATGACGCTGTTCCCTCTCGGCATGGGCCCATGGGGCTTCCACGTACTCGGCATGGGATCCTGGCGCGATGTCTTTGCTGTACTGGCTGTCGTCGGCATCGTTTACGGGGCGCTGGTCGCATTGATGCAAAAAGATTTCAAATTCGTCATCGGCTATTCCAGCGTTAGCCACCTGGGCTTTGTCCTGCTCGGCCTGATGACCCTAAATCAGATCGGCCTCTCCGGTGCGGTGGTGCAAATGTTCTCGCATGGAATTCTTGCCGGTCTGATGTTCGCCGTCGTCGGACGCATGGTATATGACCGCACCCACACCCGTGACCTTGCAATGCTCGGCCCCATGAACCTGAACAAGGTCATTCCGTTTGCCGCGGTCACATTCGTCGTGGCTGGCATGGCCGGCATGGGGTTGCCGGGGTTCAGTGGGTTTGTCGCGGAGTTGATGATCGTGATCGGCGCGTGGCATGCATTTCCCATCGCTGCAATCTGCGTCGGTTTCGGACTCGTAGCTGGGATTGCGTACATCTGGCGCGCCATGCAAAAAGCATTCTTTGCGGAAGCAGGTAGCGAACCCGCTCCGCCCCACGCTGCCATGGCTCCCATTTCGATCCCCGAACGCCTTGCCGCCATCATTTTGATCGCTGCAAGTGTCTGCGTTGGCCTGTATCCCCAAATCCTTCTGAATATCATCGTTCCCGCGCTGAATTCGCCGCTGTTTAGCAGCCTGCACCAGGGAGGTTGGCGATGATCGCGACCAACTATCCGCAGGTGCTGCAACTTGCATTGCCGGAAGTCATCGTTGTGGTCGCCGCCTTGGTCGCGCTGGCAACCGATCTTCTGTTCTTGCGCGAAAGCCGAACTCGGGTTCGATTCTCTTCCGCTGCCACTATCGGTTCGCTTGGCTGTGCCGGGGCAATTGCCCGCCTGATCCTCGCTCCCGGACAGGGAAACGTTTCCAATGGAATGCTACTGGCGAATCCGCTGACGCATCTGGTCCAGATTGCACTGCTTGTCCTGGCAATCCTGACGCTGCTACTTTCGGTAG
>JBDTBI010000427.1:0-3461 GCA_039924215.1 Acidobacteriaceae bacterium | reverse complement strand
TGCTGTTCATGGCTCGCGGCGCAATCGCACGCTGGCAAAATGGCAAGCTCACGACAATTGTGGAATCCGTCCTGGGGGAGCTCGATTCAAGATTCAACGACGTGATCGCCGATCCCACTGGCCGCGTGTTTTGCGGCACCATGTCTTCGCCGAACCACAAGGGCAGGCTGTATCGACTCGATCACGACCGCTCGCTAACCGTGATGCTGGAAGAAGTCGGCTGCTCGAACGGTATGGCATTCTCGCCCGACAATCGACAAATGTATTACACGGATTCTTTTGCCTATGAAATCTATCTCTTCGACTACGACATACAGACCGGAGACTTAACGAATCAACGGCTCTTCGCAAAAGTCTCCGAGCAGGATGGTTTTCCCGACGGTGCCACATTGGACTCAGAAGGGTATCTCTGGTCGGCGAATTGGGGCGGCAGTTGCTTGATCCGCTTTAGTCCGGACGGCAAGGAAGAGCGGCGAATTTCTGTTCCTGCGAAAAAAGTATCTAGCCTGATCTTTGGCGGCGAGGACTATTCCGATATCTACGTCACTACCGCCGCGGGCGAATCCAGAGAGGCGGACGATCCGCAGGCAGGAGCCGTGTTTCGCTACAGGACTGGCATTCGCGGCGTGAAAGAAAACTTCTCCCAGATCGACATCCCGGCCAGCTCCTCCATCAACTCGCCCAGCGATTTGTAGCCCGTCGCGCGGTTGCTGTGATCGCCTTAGCGAAGAACGCCGTGCGGCTAGACGGCTAGATCAACCCGTCGCGTTGCAGCTCTGTCTGCGTCACCGGTTCCGTCCAGTGGCTGCCTTCGGAAGTGAAGCTTTGTTTCCATCGTGTGCAGTATTGCTGCATCGTCTTGAACTGCCGCGCATGCTGCGAACTTCGCGCCAGGTTGTGCACTTCGTGCCGATCCGTTTGCAGGTCGTACAACTCTTCATAGGGTGCTGCATTGTCGGTATAGCGAATATACTTCCAGCGATTTGTGCGAATGGCTTCACTGGAAGGAATAAAACCTTGATCCGGAAAGTGGTGTTCGATGAAGAACACTTCGCGGGCCGGTGGCTCTTCTTCGCTCTTTAGTTTCGGAACAAGGCTTCGGCCCTGCGTGCCCGTTGGAATGGAGACACCGCCCAACTCCAGCAGCGTCGGATGCAGATCGATCGTAAGCGTGGTGCTGTGCAGCCGCTTTCCGCGCAAGGTAGCGGGCTGGCGCGGATCATAAACGATCAGTGGGATGTGGATGGATTCTTCATGTGCGTACCACTTGCCCGCAAAGCCATGCTCGCCGTTGGAGCCATACTGGCCCAGCATGATGCTGGCGCGAGGTGTGCAGCAGATTGGCGTGGGGCAGAAGTGGCGCTCAAACAGCACGCCTTCCCTGGCCAGTCGATCCAACTCAGGACTTTGAATGATCGCATTGCCCATGCAGCCCAGCACATCTGCCCGATGATCGTCACCGAGCATGAAGAGGATATTCGGTCGTTCGCTCCCTCGTGTCGGGAAAGCAGATGCATCCAGCGCTGGCGCAATGCTGGCGGTTGCGCTCATTGCTGCAAGTTCCACAAAGCTGCGTCGGGTCATGTCCATCGCGTGTATCCTCCCGAGACGAGGATACAGAAAGAACAAAATAGCCGTCTCATTTCCGGACCACGCGGTGGAACCTGAAGCAGAGAAAACTTCTTCGTGACCACACAATTTGGTAGCGTCGAGCAAGATGCCTTCCGCGCCAAGCCTGGGAACTTCGGAAGAGTTCCACGTTCCTTCCAACATATCAAAGCAGGGCAGCGTAGCAGGTGAAGAAGCAAATGATCGCAACAACGGTCGTCAGTGTAGCCGCAATGCGCCATCGCCGCAGAGTTCCGGTGGCGCGAAGAAGGCGGTTCGCGGCCTGACCCTCCTCCGCCTTGCCGGCGCGAGAAAACCCTTTGAGGAGGAAGTGACGAGAGAGAGACTCGACAACGGCGGCAGCGACCGCCATCACTGCCAGAAAGAGGATGACTGCTACCAAGCGGTTCTGAGGCAGCATGTAGCCGGTCCACAAAAGTTTGTACAGAGTGAACAGCGCGACAACAAAGAGGGCCGTAAGGCCAACCGAGGCGATGGAGCCATAAAGACGGCCCATGGCTTTGCGCAGGCAGTCGACCGTGGTGGTCGCATGCTCGTCGGTAACGGTTCGGTTGGCAATCAGTGCCGCTCGCTGCTGGGGGTTTGCGATCTGCTGGTTCAATTCCGACTCAAGCATGGCGTCGAGTGTCGTGCGCAGAGCCTCTTGATTGCGGAAAGGAAGAAATCCCCTGGAAAATTGAAGAGTGGAGCGGAGTTGTTGAAGATCATTGGCGAGCAGATGACCAACGATGCCTTTGAAGTCGAAAACTCTGGCCTCAGGACCGTAACCGCTCAGCAGCAGATCCTGTTCTGCGCATTGCATGCGGACCTGCGTTTGCGACAACGTGGCTGGATAGGTGCGGTTGAGTTGCGAGGCCGTAACAGTCGGCGCTTTGCTGGTGACGGTGGCAAGCTGGCAGAAAAGTGGAAAGTCCCAGCCCGCCATCGTCTGATGGGCCTCTTCATCGAAATCGCTGGATTCGATAGCGAAGGTGTTCGTGACCTGGCAGGACGTCTCCGCAAGGCGGTGCAGCGTGCCGGAGCCCTTGCATGACTTGCAGGTCTGCTCCCTGTTCCCATGGCAATCTGCGCATCCGGTACCACCGTCACAGATTGCACAGTCCTGTCGTCGTTCAATTCAACGTCCACAACCAGACCGGGGCGAGGCGGTATTTCCGACTTCCATACCCCTTCCAGTGGAAAGGAATACTGCTGCCCGTCTGCCATCAGCAAACCGGGTCCTGCCGACGTATCGCGCAGGATTTTGCTTCTTTTTTTCATGACTTTCTCCTCGTCCTCGAGATGATGGCCGATTGGTGGAGCCTGTTTCTCAGGGCCAGGTGTTAGACTTTGGTGATCTGGCAGCACTGCCGGACTTTTCGTCTCTCCCCAGGCCGAAACATCCTACTTAGCTATGCGTGGATACTCGTGGAGAAACGTCATGTCAGCCCAAATGTTTTTACCGGACTTCACGGCGGGGAGTAGAGGCGGGATCAGCACCGAAGCACATCGGTCCGCCCTGAATTCCATCTTTACCGCCGTCTATGAGGAATTGCGCCGGCTCGCCTCCGCGATTCGGCGGGGTGATCCCGGCGCCACGCTCAAGCCCACTGCGCTGGTCAATGAGGCATGGTTCAAGCTGGCCGACAACCCCGCCCTGGGCTTGCAGTCGAAGTTCGACTTCAAGCGGATTGCGGCACGCGCCATGCGCCAGTTGCTGATTGAGCAGAAATCCCAACTTACTCGACGTAAAGGAGATCAATTATGAAATACGTTGTTTCCTGGCGTGAGCGCCCAGCAGCATCTTCAAAGGACTATGAAACCGCGCACGAACGAATCATGGAGATATTCAA
>JBDTBI010000426.1:0-6692 GCA_039924215.1 Acidobacteriaceae bacterium | reverse complement strand
CTGAAAGAAATGCTGCACAACATTTCCAGCATCGGCAATGACCTGATTTTCAGAAGTGCCGTGGCGTGCCCAACGATTTGCATCGAAGGCATGACGATCGCTGGGGAATAGTAAGTTTGCAGGCACTCCGAATCTCAGAATCCAGACAAGATTGGAGCGCCTGTGCAGCCACTTTCTACCGCTAAGCGGCAGCCTCTTCCTCATCGCCGGTCATGATTTCTGCCTCCACGACGCGGGCCAAATGGACGCCGAACCAGTGGTTGTCGTCGTACCAGCTTTGCTCCAGAACGTAGCCGCTCTGTAGCAGCAAGTCTTCGACCGACTCCGGGGTGAATTTATAACAATTTTCCGTGTGAATGGATTCTCCGCGCTTGAATTGGAAGCTGTGACCGAGGGATTCAACACGGACAATTTGGTTTTGCTTACTCTCGAGACGAACTTCGATGCGGCTTTCGGTGGGGTTCCAAATCGCACGATGTTCAAAAGTATCCAGGGAGAAATTCGCGCCCAGTTGTCGGTTCAGCCGGGCGAGGATGTTTTTACTGAAATTGGCGGTGACACCGGCGCTGTCGTTGTAGGCGGCCAGCAGTGGGGCCGGGTCCTTGACCATATCGGTGCCCAGCAACAGGGCATCTCCGGGCTGCAGCTGCGAACGCAGCCATCCTAATAGTTCCACCGCATTTTCCGGGTCGAAATTCCCAATACTGGAACCAATGTAGAGAGCGAGTCGGCGGCCTTCTGTCGGAATATCCAGGGACACTTCATGGGTAAATTCAGAACAGATCGGCTGCACCTCAATTTCCGGCAGCGCAGTCTGAACATTTTTCGCGGCCGATTCCAGCGCGGCTTGAGAAACATCCACCGGCAGATACAGGGTGCGACCTTGCCGAGCCATGAGGGCCCGCAGCAGAACCAGCGTCTTGCTGGCGCTTCCCGCTCCCAGTTCCACGACGGAGAGCGGCTCGTCACTCAGTCCCGCGGCAGCGGCGACCATGTTCGGTGCGTGGCGGGAAAGGATGGCATGTTCGAGAGGCGTCAGGTAGTACTCCGGCAGGCGCGTGATTTCCTCAAACAACCGCGAGCCTGCGGCATCGTACAAGAGCCAGCACGGAAGGTGTTTGTGTTTCGCTGACAAGCCTTCGAGAGTGGCCTGGGCCGCCGCTGAAATCTCGTGTGTCTGAACTGCTGTCGAGGACGTGATCCGGCTATCTAAAACAGAAGTACCATTCATTCGGCGTCTCCATCCGCAGCCAAACGAAGCCCCGAAAATTGCCAGCGCGTGGCTGGAGCGAAGAAGTTTCGATAGCTGGCGCGAATATGCGATATGGGCGTGACTGCGGACCCTCCCCGCAGCACGAACTGGTTACACATGAATTTTCCGTTGTATTCGCCGAGCGCGCCGGGTGCAGAGCGATAGCCCGGATACGCGACGTAGGGGCTTCGCGTCCACTCCCATACATCTCCAAACATTTGGGACGGCAGGTGCGAATCGGTATGGCCCGATTCCGCCAGCGGGTGCAGTAAGCCACTTTCGAGCAGATTTCCAGAAACAGGAACCGCGTTCGCGGCGTGCTCCCATTCAAATTCACTGGGCAGCCGGTATCCGGCCCAGCGAGCATAGGCATCCGCTTCGTAATAACTGAGATGGCAGACCGGAGTGGACAGCAGAGCATCCAGTGGCATCATGCCTCGCAATGTGAAGACGTCCCATTGGCCCTGGCCCGACGGCTCCCGCCGCCAGTAGAGAGGCGCCTGCCATTGCAGTGTCTGGATGGCAGTCCAGCCATCGGAGAGCCATAATTCCGGTCGATGATAGCCTTTATCTTCTATGAAATTGAGATACTCGGCGCAGGTAACCAGCCGGGACGCAAGCCGGTAGGGCGTAAGAAAGGTCTGGTGGTGAGAGAACTCATTGTCAAAAGCGAAACCATCACCATGATGGCCAATCTCGACCAGTCCGCCTGCATATCCCCGCCAGGCCAGTCCCCCAGCATGTTTCGAGTATTCCGGGAAGGAAGATGGCGCGTACGTCGGCTGCAACGGGTTGGACCAGAAAGCGTGCTTGATGTCTGTTGCGATCAACTCCTGATGCTGCTGTTCGTGGTGCATTCCCAATTCGATGGCCTGGCCTATCTCCGGGGATGCATCGATTGCCAGCAATTGCCCAATACCGCGCTCAACGTGTTGACGATATGCAACGATCTGTTCGCCAGGGGGGCGGGAGAAGGATGCGCGCAACCGTTTTTCCGGAGGGTCGCCGAGCGAATTGTAATAACTGTTGAAGAGCCAGGAAAAATCCGGATTGAAGGACTGATAGCCGCGCAGATGTTTCTGAAGAATAAATGTCTCAAAGAACCATGTAGTGTGCGCCAGATGCCATTTCACCGGGCTCGCTTCCGGGCAGGACTGAACCATCTGATCTTCCAGTGTCAGAGGTTCCGACAGGGTGTCGGTCATGGCCCGCACAGCATGAAAGCGCCGAGCCAGGGCGGCGTAGCTTGTTTTGAAGGGTGAGGCTTCTAAGACTCCCACGACATACTCCTAAAATTGGCGAATCGGGTAAATGTCCAGCGAACGCAGAAAATCGCTAAAAACCTAATAGTTTAGGATGCATACTTAGCAGTCGAGCCAGTACATATGCCGCACCTGCGGCCAGTCCCCCGATGAAAACCGTTTGCAACGCCGATTTCCATGTTCCGCCGCCGGTCAGCCGCCCTTTGACCCCACCAAAGAAGAAAAGCGCAATCAAAGTAATGATGACGGAAGCTCGCAGGGCGGAGGCGGCTGGTTCGACTAGCATATACGGCGCTAGCGGTATGATTCCTCCGGCAATGTACGAAAAGGCGATGACGGCTGCGCTTTGCCGAGCACGGAAGCTGGGGGGTTTCTCCAGACCAAGCTCAAATCGCATCATAAAGTCCACCCACGCCTTCGGATTTCGCTTCAAGGCGGCCAATACGGGGGTGCTTTCCTCGCGGGTCACGCCATATTCTTCAAAAATCTCGTGAATCTCTTCTTCTTCGTCGTGGGTGCGGGCGACGATTTCTTCCTCTTCCCGTCTGCGCTCGCTGATGTAGTGCTCTACGTCACTGCGGGCGGCAAGATAGCCGCCCAGACCCATGGCGATGGAGCCTGCCGCTATTTCCGCAAGGCCGGCCAGTACCACAATGTGGGAGGAGCCTACCGCGCCGGAGAGTCCGGCAGCGAGCGCGAAGGGGACTGTCAGGCCATCCGACATGCCAATGACGACATCGCGTACCAGCTCGGTTGACTCGAAATGGCTTTCTACGTGGTCCGTACTGCGAACATCGTGCATGCGGCGAAGTTTACCTCATCGAATTCCAGATTTGATGTTGAGAACTATTGTAACGATGCAGTTTCGAGCCCGTAGATTTCCGGTTCTCACGCCGAATGTCTGCTACGACTTTTGGCCCAAAACCGCAGAGGGGTCTGTAGAGATTTTCAGAAATCCGTAGGGGCAGTGCCGGCAGCCGGACTGGCAGCAGAAGCCTCGTTTCAAGTGATATTTTTCGGTGAAAACCAGATGTGGGCCCTCAAAGTAGTAGTACTCTTCGTCCAACTTTTCAGAAGTTCCGGACGGTTCTGGCATGGCTGGATTGTTGCGGGTCATCATTCGCTGTTCCAATTTCAGGATTTGCGCTTCGGAAGCTGCTACATCCTTGTTCCGTGAGATGCATCGGGCCCCGAAGAGGTGACCGGGACGCTTTCTGTACCGGGGCCCCGAAAGCGTCGAATTAACTGCTGCGGCAGCTTCGATCCTGTCAGGCGAAGAACCAACCACGCGATGGCCAGCCACACCGTTGTGCCGAAGGCGAGCTGTAACAGGTCGTGCGGAAACGTGCCAGCCGGCGGCAAAACACGCAGCACACCAAAAAGCACGAAAAACGAAAGAACGGCAGCGGCCAGAGACCGGGCCAGTTCCGCGTATTCAAGCTCGCCGTAATGAACGAGCCCTTTGAAGTGCAATAGCCAAGCCAGCGCCAGCGTCTGCACCAAGATGCCGCAATCGGAGGCAAGGGCGAGGCCAACTATCCCCAGGCGATGAAAGAGAAACCAATAGAGAGGAATGGAAGCGGCCGCGATGACTGTACTGGCCACCATGGGAGTGAGGGTGTTGCCGGCAGCGTAGAAGGCGCGCGCATAGATGGCCTGGGCCGCCCAGAAACAGAGCGATCCCGCAAAGATCATGAGATAGAGCGCGGTCACGCTCACGTCGGAATGATGAAAGGAGCCTCCGCGCAATACGAGATCGACCGCAGGGTAGGCAAGGCCGATCATCCAGACAGAGAGCAGGAAGGCGAATGCATAAATGCGAGTCACAATCCGGTTGACGGCGGCGGACAATTCACGATGCTTGCCCTGACCCGCCAGCGCCGCAAAGAATGGCATGGAGGCTGCGCCCGCAGCCTGGCCCAGAATTGCAATCGGTGCGGTAAACAGAGTTTTGGCAAAATTCAACTTTGCAATGCCGCCTGGAGCCGTCGATGCAAAGAAATTCAGTATCCAATTGTCGGCCGTTACAAGGGAGACTCCGATCATCAGTGGAATGGACATGCGTACCCATTCGTGCAGGCCCGGATGCGACCAGTCGAGGGAGAATCGAAGGCGCAAGCCGGTACGATGGGTCCCGATGTAGTTCACCAGGAACGGCCCTGCAATTGCGCCAGCCAGCGCGCCCACCGCCAGAGACGAAACCCCAAAACGCCGCGCCAGCAGAATGCCGCCGAGAATGATGCCCAGGTTATAGATCAGCGGCGAGACGGCTTGCCAGGCGAACTGTTTTTTGACCAGAAGAACGGCTCCCAGGACCCCTCCGGCAAAAAAGCACAACTGCGCAGGCAGCAGAATGCGAGTCATGTGGGTGCACAGAGCAGCTTTGTCGGCGCTGAAGCCTGGGAAGAATATGCGCGTATACAGGGGCGCGAAGATTTCCCCCGCAACTACCGCCGAACCCAGCACCAGCAGCATCGTACTGAGGATTACGGAGAGCGTTTTTTCTCCTTCGTCCTCGCGTCTCTGCTCCCGATAGCGACTCAGAATCGTGATGAACGCGATGGATGCGGTGCCGCCGACCAGGAAATACGATAATTTATCGGGTAATTGAAACGCCGCGTTGTAGGCATCGGTGAGCGAGCCAGCCCCGAACAGATAGGCGATGACCTTGGCGCGGACGAGTCCAATGACGCGCGACAGCAGAACGGAAACCATGAGCAGCAGCGTGGCCGAAAATGCCGTGTGCTCATAGGACAGCCGCAACCACTTTGGGCCCCTGCCAACCGGGGTACCGCTGCGTTCAATGGCCGCCGGTGTTTGCCCCTGGTTCTGTATCTTGTCTTCCGCCATGGATTGCCTTCGTTTGATTCTATCGGGCGGGAGAGAGCGAAGCCGGTGGATTCGAGGGAGGGCTTGAGAAATAACCCGGTTGCGTGCGCGCGATCTGAATCCAACTGAGGCGGAGTTGCGTGGCGTCCGAGGCTGCGTGGAGGGTATGCTGCAATGTGATGACTATCCTGAATCGATTTGTTTCCTTTGCATGTGCTCTTGGGCTCGTGCTTGCGCTTCCCTTGGCGGCACATGCGGCGCCAAATGACGGCAGCGCCGCAACCCATGGCCCAATCGTTGTGGTGATCACACTGGATGGCTTTCCGGCACGCGCGTTGAACGACCCGCGCCTGCCAATGTCTACGTTACGCATGCTCGAGGCAAACGGGGCACACGCCGACGCCATGCAGCCGATTAATCCGACGGTGACCTGGCCGAACCATACCGCGCTGATTACCGGCGTGAATGCGAGTGTTTCTCATGTGATGGTCCCCACGCTTGCATCGACAGATCAAGCACCCGATCTATACATGTTTGCCAAGTCAGGCTATGCCTTCGCCGGTGGCACCAAGGGGCCGATCATGCAGGACCTGACACAGCCGCGAGGCGCGCACGGCTATGCCAATGACGAAGACGAGATGCAGGCGCTCTTCATTGCTTCCGGCGCGCATATCCGACCGGGAGTCGATCTTGGCTCCATCACGAATCTCCGGGTAGCACCGACCATCGCGAAGGTCCTTGGTGTCTCCTTGCCCGCGGCGAAGCAGAAGCCTTTGACGGAGGTGCTGCAGTAGCCGCCTGAGTCCTGGGCAGTTTTCATGGCGGACGAGGCCCATTCTTCAGTGGTTTACTTCTTCCTTCCGCGTGAGAAAACCATCCGGCTTCCGGTGTCGGTTGTTTCAGTCCATGCCACGTAGATGCGGCCCGCACCTCCCGCGAGAACGATGGGATAGGAGGCCGAGCCCTGACTGCCGGGCACTTGGATGGGTTGCGTGACATGACCGGACTTGTCGAATTCCACCAGATACGGCGCGAGTGGACCCCAGCCTGCACTCTTTTTCGGATCGCGGCCTTGAAATGCCAAGAGCACAGTCCCATCGTCGGCGATGGCAAGGGAAGGATGATTCGGATTCAGTACGTTGGCGGAAACGATGATTGGTTTGGTAAAAGTGCGTGCTCCATCGTCGGAAGAAGCCAGCCTGATTCCGGGCTTGTCATCGCCTTCTGACATCCAGGCTGCGTACAACCGGTTTCCATGAACCGCGAGCGACGGGCCCGAATCCGGGCAGCCCGCAAGTTTCCAATGATCCTCTGCGATGCGCACCGGTTGAGTAAATGTCTCCCCATGA